>JBOGZI010000060.1:0-5879 GCA_050697275.1 Solirubrobacterales bacterium
GCGGCGAGCAGCTCCGCGTTGGCCCGCTCCTCCAGCGAGCGCAGCCCAAGGCGCTGGGCGAGACCCAGGCCCTCGCGCAGCCGATCGCGGGCCTCGGTGACCGCGCCCTGCCGGCGCAGGGCGGCCCCGAGCTCCACCCGCGCCCGGCACAGCTCCAGCTTGGACGGGGATCGCTCGAGCACCTCGACCGCCTCGCGCAGGCGCTCGACCCCCTCGGCGCCGCCCTCTGCGAGGCCGGAGGCGCATAGGGTGAAGCCCAGGGAGCGCCGCGCGCCGAACTGTCGCGCCAGCTGCACATCTTCGCTCGCCAGGCGCCTCGCCTCCTCGCGGTCTCCCAGAAGCAGCGCAGCGCGGGCTGCGTCCACCCGCCATAGAAAAGCGGCCGGATTGCGGAGCAGGGGAAGATCCGCCGCGAGGGCCTCGACGTGGCCGAACTCCCGCCTCGCTCCCTCGGCTTCCCGCTTGGCGAGCGCGACCTGACCGCGCCCGGCATGGAACCACGCCTGATGAACCGGCTCCTCGAGGTAGCGCTGGTCGCCGGGTGCGAGCTCCACGGCGCGCTCCGCCTCGTCGAGATCCCCTCGCTCGATCAGGGCCCGCGACAGGTACCACCTCGCACCCAGCACGTGGGCCCCCCAGCCGCCACTCCAGGCATCGACGGCTGCCTGGGCATCGGCGGCCGCACGGACGAGCTCGCCGCGCCAGAGGCGCACCCAGGATCGCCCGAACAGCACGTAGGCCCGATCAGCGACAGAGGGGCGCTCCCTCAGCAGCCGGACCCCGATCGCGATTTCGCGGTCGGCCTCGTCGAGGCTGTCGCACCAGATGAGGCAGGACACCGCGACGCTCCACAGCAGCGAGACGCCGCCCTCCGTGACCATCGCGCCATCGCCGAGCGCCCGCAGCGCAAGCTCACGCGCCTCGTCGGCAGCGCGGGCCGCGAACACCCGGGCAACCGCGAGCTGAGTGAGCGCCGTGCGCTGCCCGGGGCTCGGCGCCTGGTCGTCGGTGTCGAGCAGGCCTGCCTCGCTCAGCTCACGGACGGCGTCGTGTCCAGTCCTCCCCAGTGTGGAGAGGACGAACCGTCCGGTGCGCAGCTCGAGTGCCAGGTCACTCTCGTCGGAGCCGATCTCCTCGACCCCGCGGGAGAACGCCCGTGCCGCATCGGCATGACGCCCCGTGCTGAACAGCATCCAGCCCAGCTCGTGCAGCACCTCCGCCCGCTCAACGCTGTCCTCCAGCAGGGCGACAGCCTCGTCCAGACGCGGCAGCGCCTCGGGGTCGGCCAACGCGGCCTCGGTCCGGGCCAGCTCTACCAGGACACGGGCTCGCTCCCGTCGGCTCGGCGGCTCGGCGAGCGCCCTGCGCAGGTACTGAACCGCGGCGTCCGTCGCTCCCTCCGCCACCGAACGCCGGGCCGCCTCGCGAAGCCTCTCGACCACGTCGGGGTCGCCGGCGGGCTCCACCTCGATCAGGTGCACGGCGATCTCCTCGGCGGATCCCCCCTTCTCGGCAAGCAGCTCTGCGGCCTTCCCATGGAGTCGGGCCCGGGCTGGCGCGATCATCTGCTCGTAGACGACGCGCCTCACGATCGGGTGCGCGAAGGTCAAGGGCAGATCGCGGCCGAGCACCTCGGCCTCCGCAAGCTCCTCGACGGTGGCGGCTGCGGTGTCGGGATCGAGCCCCGCCAGCCGCGCGGTGTCGGCGAGGCGAGCGCGGGTCCCGAGTACCGCGACGCTCTGCGCGAGCCGGACCGCCGGCTCCGGGAGTCGGTTGAGACGCAGGAGGACGGCGTGCGAAATGGCCTCCGGGGTCACCTCGGAGACGCGCGCGGCGTTCTCGCTGACCGGGCTGACCTCCTCGTGGTGGAGCTCGATCTGCAGCTCACTGAGCAGGAAGGGGTTGCCGCCGGTAGCCCGGTGGCAGGCGGCCACGAACTCCGCATCCGGCTGCCGCTTGAAGTCGCGGCGAATCAGCTCCTCCACCCCTTCCTGGCTGAGCGGCGAGGGCCGGATCACCCGCGTGCGGTCGGAGAGCGCCCCCAGTCGCCTCGTCCCGCCTCCCGGCTCCGCCGGTCGCCCGGCCACGAGCAGCAGGACGGGCAGGTCCGATACCCGCTGGGCCAGGTAGACGAGGAAGTCGAAGGAGGCCGGGTCGGCCCAGTGGGCGTCGTCGACCGCGAGCAGCAGCGCGCTTCGCTGAGACAGGTTCGAGGTCAGCCAGAAGAGGCCGTGCAGGACCTCGGCGAGCTGGTCTGAGACCGTCTGGTGCTCGGCCGCCGTCTCGGCCAGGACCGGGCTTGCGAGTGCGGCCGCCCCGGAGAGAAGTGCTTTGCGTTCCCCCTCGTCGGCTTTCCGCATCGGTGGCCCCAACAGGTCCCGGATCACCGCCCACGGCAGACGCCGCTCCAGCTCCCCACCCTGGGCAGAGAGGACGCTGAGGCCGATCTGCTCTCCGAGAGTCTCGGCGGTGCGCCGCAGCGCCGTCTTGCCGATCCCCGGCGGGCCTTCGATGAGCATCGCCGCGCCATCGCCGCGCGCCGCAGCGGCGACCAGCGAGTCGAGCTCTACGAACTCGCTCTCGCGCTCGAGCAAACCGATGGCGCCACCGCCACCGATCCCCGCCGGCCGCTGCAGCGTGCTCCCGTCGCCCAAGGTACGCGTTGTTTACCCCACCAAGCACCATCCAACCGCAGAGATGGGCTTGGCCGACTGGCTGCTCAGCCAAAACCGCCGCGAGAAAGTTCGTGGTCGCGACCACGATGACAGCGGGCTTCGCCCGGCCTAGGGTGACCTGATCTTGAACTCGGACGGAGGGACGAGATGGACGGCGAGGGAGCCAAGCGGACTGTGAGCGGTCGAGCGCACCTTGTTCCGACCGGCCGGCCGGCCCTGGCGGGCCTGGCGGCACTGGCCCTCGCGCTGGGGACGCTCGCCCTGGTGACGGCCACGGACGCCCCCGCCGCGAAGAAGCCGAAGGGCTCGAAGAAGCTGCCGGACACCTTCGGCGGGACCACTCGGGCGAGCCCCGCGTGCGGAACATCGTGCTGACCACCGCATACGGGGGCAAGAAGAAGCGGACTCGCTTTCCGGTATCGGTGGAGCGCTGGGGGATGGCGGTTCACGACGCCGCCGGCTCCTGCGGCTACGCGATCCCCAAAGCGCTCAGCCTGAGTCGTCAGGGGTCAGTCGTCTATGAGCCGGACATCCCCGTGGACGGGCCGGAGCTGCGCGTGCGCAAGCGCCGCTTCTCACACCAGGACGTCTACGACGTCCCGCAGCAATACGGAACCGACCACGTCGATTACCGACTCGAGGGACGCTTCCAAAGCCGCAGGCGGGTGACGGGGACGGTGGTGGTGAACGTCGTCAAGAGCTTCGCCGACGGCCGCGTCGAGACCTGCAGCACCGGGCTGCTGACCTGGGGCGCCTGCGCCGGGGACCTCGACCCCGACGCCCCTGCCAAGGCATGCCTCGGGACCGATCCCGAGGGGGGCGAGCCGCTGTCGGCGGTGGCGGGTGGCTGACCCGGGCGAGAGCCGGAGCGGACCCGAGGTGAGCGCGGGCGAGGCCGAGATCGTGGTCGCGCTCGACCTTGATGCCGCCGACCTGTCCGGCACGGTGCGGCTCGAGGGCGAGGAGCGCCACTTCGTCGGCTGGCTCGGCCTGCTCGACGCCCTGCAGCGCGCAACGGGGGAGGCACGGGCCTCCGCGGCGGTCGAGAGCGAGGGAGCTGTCGGCAGTTGAGGACGCGAAGCTAGGTCGTCAGGCGGCGGCAGGGGCCGCCTGGGCGGCGCCCAGGCCGTCGACGAGGGCGAGCAGGGCAGCCAGCCTGGCCCCCGGCTCGTCCAGCACGGGCACCGCGACGGTCTTCTCGCGCCACTGGTAGATCAGCTCGGGGATCCGCTCCCGCAGCGCCTCGACCCGGCCGGACTCGAGCTCGATCGGGGAGACCCGCAGCCGCCCGGCGCGAAACTCGACCGTCTCGGCGCCGGCCTCGCCCAAGACGAGACGCACCCGCTGCAGGTCGAGCAGGTTGACGACCGGCTCCGGCAGCGGGCCGAAGCGGTCCTCGAGCTCCTCGCGCAGGGCGCGCAGCTCGCCGGCGGCGCGCGCAGCGGCGATCCGGCGGTGGACGTCGATCTTGGCCGCCTCGAACGGGACGTAGTCGGCCGGCACGTAGGCGTCCACGTCGACCTCGATCCGGACGGGCGCGCGCGGCTCGGACGGCAGCTCGGTGGCACCCGCCCGCAGCGCCTCGGCCGCGTCCTCGAGCATCTGGCAATAGAGCTCGAAGCCGACCGCGGCCACGTGCCCGGACTGCTCGTCGCCGAGCAGGTTCCCCGCCCCGCGGATCTCGAGGTCGCGCATCGCTACCCGGAAGCCCGAGCCCAGCTCGGTGTTGTCGGAGAGCGTCGCGAGGCGCGCCGCCGCCTCCGGGCTGAGCGCCTCCGGGGAGGGGTAGAGCAGGTAGGCGAAGGCGCGTTCGCGGCTGCGGCCGACCCGGCCGCGGATCTGGTAGGCCTGGGCGAGGCCGAGCTGGTCGGCGCGGTCGACGATCAGGGTGTTGGCGTTGGGGATGTCGAGTCCCGACTCGATGATCGTGGTCGCCACCAGCACGTCGTGCTCGCCGCGCACGAAGGAGAGCATGGTCGCCTCGAGGGTGAGCTCGTCCATCCGGCCGTGCGCCTCGGCGATCCGGGCGCCGGGGCACATCGCCCGCAGGCCCTCGGCCGTCTCGTGCAGCGTCTCGATCCGGTTGTGCAGGAAGAAGACCTGACCTGAGCGCTCCACCTCGCGCTCGATCGCCCGCTTGACCAGGTCCTGGTCGAAGGGGCCGACGTGGGTGCGGACCGGCCGCCGCCCCTCCGGCGGGGTCTCGATCACCGAGATGTCGCGCAGGGCGGCCAGCGACATCTGCAGGGTGCGGGGGATCGGGGTGGCCGAGAGCGAGAGGACGTCGACCTTCAGCTTCAGCTGCCTGAGCAGCTCCTTCTGCTTGACGCCGAAGCGCTGCTCCTCATCCACGATCAGCAGGCCGAGGTCCTTGGCGCGCACGTCGCGGGAGAGCAGCCGGTGGGTGCCGATCAGGACGTCCACCTTCCCCTCCCGGTAGCGCTCGAGCGCCTCGCGCACCTCGGCGGGCTTGCGCAGCCGGGAGGCCATCTCGACGTTGAAGGGGGTCTCGGCGAAGCGCTCGCGGAAGGTCCCGAAGTGCTGCTGGGCGAGGATCGTCGTCGGCACCAGCATCATCACCTGCTTGCCGTCGGCGGCGGCCTTGTGCGCCGCGCGCAGCGCCACCTCGGTCTTGCCGTAGCCGACGTCGCCGCAGATCAGGCGGTCCATCGGCCGCTCCGACTCCATGCCGGCCTTGACCGCCTCGATCGCATCCGACTGGTCGGCGGTCTCGCGGTATGGGAAGGCCGCCTCGAAGGTGAGCTGGAGCTCGCCGTCGGGGGCGAAGGCATGCCCGGTGCGCACCTGGCGCTCCGCATAGAGGTTGAGCAGCTCCCCGGCCATCTCCTGGGCGGCGCGGCGGGCCCGCGCCTTCATGTTCTGCCAACGCTTGCCGCCGAGCGGGCTGAGCTGCGGCTCGTCGCCCTCGGCCCCGATGTAGCGGCTGATCCTGGCGAGCTGGTCGGTGGGCGCGAAGACGCGGTCCTCGCCGCGGTAGGTGAGCTCGAGGTAGTCGCGGGTGACGCCCGCCAGGGTCTTGGTGTCGAACCCCGCGAAGCGGGCCACCCCGTGGTCCTCGTGGACGACGTAGTCGCCGACCCGCAGCTCCACTGCGGCGGCGAGCTTCGCCCGGGCGGAGACCTGCGGGGCCGCCCGGCGCCGGTGGATCAGGCGCCGCTGCGGGATCACCGCCAGCTCCAGCTC
>JBOGZI010000061.1:0-5194 GCA_050697275.1 Solirubrobacterales bacterium
GCGGCGAGCCGCCCGGCCAGCTCCCGGAGCGAGGCGAGCGCCTCGGCCTCGTCCCGGACCCGGAACGCGCCCACGTCCACTCCTGGTGGCCCGAGGCGCGTCCGCGCCGGCAGCTCGGGGTCGGCGACGGTGGTGAACAGGTCCTCCGCCGTGTGGGCGGACCCGACCAGGACCCCGGCGGCGGCGTCGGTCCCCTCGCGCGCGTACGGCACGAAGCGATCGGGGTGCGGGCGCACCGTGTAGGAGAGATCCGAGCCGTGCACCTTGATCGCGAAGCGCAGGCCCGCCCTGGCGAGGATCGCCGGCCCCATGATCAGGTGGTTGGCGAGGGCGGCGCCGGGTTCGCCGAAGCCCTCCACAACGCCGCGGACGGCCTCGACGTTCGCGCTCAGGTAGCGGTCGAGCTCGGCCTCGCTCAGCTCCGGGAAGGCCTTCACCTCGAACCCCTCGTAGCGGTCGGGGACGTAGACGGGCAGCAGGCCGCCGATGTCGGGGACGTGAACGGTGACCGAGCCCCGCCGCGCCTCGTCGGGGTCCGAGTCGACACCGTCGTCGACACCGACCCCGCCCCCACCCTCGGGCAGGTGCACCGCGTCGACCCAGTCGAGCTCGCCGGCGTCCCGGTCCTGACAGAGGAGGTGCACCTCGTGGCCCATCCGCTTCAGGGTCTGGGCCAGGCTGGCGTTGTAGACGTTGCTCCCCGTCCCCCGGAGCAGGTAGCCGTGGAAGATCAGCACGCGCACCGGGCCAACGCTAGTGGTGAGGGGCGCGTTGTTATCTTGCCGCCACCGTGCAGAACCCCGAGCAGACCTACAGGCTGAGGGCGCCGGCGTCGGGCCGCGAGGCCCTGGCCAAGGCGAGGGCTGACGGCGTCTACGTGGACCGCGAGAGCGGCGAGGAGATGCGGATCGTCTCCGCCACCCTGCCGCTGGCTCCCTCCGAGTCGGCGCTGGTCAGGGCCCTGGAGAACCTGCGCGCCTGCCGCCGCTGCGAGCAGCTGATCGGCCTCGACGTCAGCGACTGCCCCTACTGCGGGCTTCGCCAGCCCGCGCTCGACGGCTCCTCGTGAGCGCTCGCGGCAAGGCTGCGATCGCGCTCTCCGTGACCGCGCTGGCGCTCGGAGCCTCGGGCTGCATCGGCGAGGACGACGAGGAGGCCGCGACCCAGCCCTCGATCCCGGTCCCGGAGACGACGGCCCCGCCCGCTCCGGCCGAGACGACCCCCGCTCCAGTGACCCCGACCACGACCGCGCCTAGCGGCAAGCAGGGCGGTCGCAAGCCCGACTCGCCCGCCAACGACGTGCCGCCCGCGTCGGGGAGCCCCGAGGAGCAGTTCGAGCGCTTCTGCGAGCAGAACCCCGCCGCCTGCGGCTGACGCCGGCGGGCGCTGGTTACTGCTTCTTCTTGTCCGGCGGCTCGGGCGCGTTCGGGTTGCGCACCACGGTCGCCGAGTAGAGCAGGCGCGCCGTCTTGTACTGGCAGGCGTAATTCCGATCCTGCCCCAGCTTCGTGTGGGCGCTGCCCGCCTTGATGTCGTCCGCCTTGGTGCACTTGCCCTTCTTGCGGCTGGCGCGCCAGATCGAGTCCTCCGGCAGGTTGATCGAGAAGGCGGGAATCCAGGTCTCCGAGGTGAGGGCGACGACCTGGCCCGTGTTCACCTTGAGCGGCGCCTGCAGCGTGAAGGTCGTGGTGGTACCGAGATAGGGAAGCAGCTGCTCCACCGGCGACTGCGACTTCAGCTTGTACATCTGCCGCCCCGCCTTGATCTGCTTGGCGATCGGCTTCAGCACCGAGATCCGCGCCTCCGGGTCGCCGCCGTAGAAGTTCTTGAAGAAGTCGAGCTGGGTCTGGTTGGGGGCCCCGAGCTTGATCGACCAGGCGACGACCTTGCCCGGGTAGGGCACGACGAAGGGGTTCTTGTCCTTGCCGATCCGGGTCTGGTAGCCGGTCATCTTGCCGACGGCCTGGCAGCCGTTCGGGCAGGCGGGCGTCGCGGGGGCGGCGGCGCCCAGCACCGTCATCTTCGGTGCGGCCGCGGCGGTGCCGGTGGTGAGCGCGAGCCCCAGGGTCGCCGCGAAGGCGACCACGGCTATACGGAGGCTGAGTTTGTGGGGGCGTGCGGGGACGCGGACGTCGTCCATGGGATTCATTCAACACCCATCTTCGGCGAGGGTTGCGGCTTTCCTACTCTAGGGTGCATCCCGGTGGACCCGCAAACGGCTTTCCAGAGCTATCTCAGCGGTGCGCTCGAGACCTTCGGGATCGATGCCGACGAGACCGAGCGGGCGGTGATGGCCGGCGTCTGGCAGGTCTACCGGGAGGGCATGGAAATGCTCGCCGAGGCCGACCTGAGCGGCGTGGAGCCCGAGCAGGCGCCGGACCCCTCGCGCCCGCCGGCGCGATGAACGGCCTGGACCTGGGCCTGCGCGAGCAGGCGGCGGCGATCGCGAGCGGGGAGACCGACCCCGGCGAGCTGCTCGAGGCCTGCCTGGAGCGGATCGAGGAGCGGAACCCCGGCCTCAACGCGGTGATCGCCACCTTCCCCGAGCAGTCGCGGCGGATGCTCGCCGAGGCAGGGGAGGGGCCGTTGCGCGGGGTGCCGGTCGTGATCAAGGACGAGTGGCCGCTGCCCTGGCGCGCGCAGCGCTTCGGCGCGGCCGGAGGCCTGGCCGAGTTCGAGCAGGGCGAGTCGGGCCCCTACCGGGCGCTGCGCGACGCGGGCGCGGTGATCGCGGGCGTCGCCAACATGCACGAGCTCGGCTCCGGCAGCACCGGCGCGATCTCCGTCTACGGACCGGCCCGCAATCCCTGGGACGTCGAGCGCTGCCCGGGCGGCTCCTCCAGCGGCCCCGCCGCCTCGGTCGCCGGCGGCCTGGTGTCCGGGGCGGTCGGAGCGGACGGGCTCGGCTCGATCCGCTATCCGGCCTCCTATTGCGGCCTCACCGGGCTCAAACCCACCTTCGGCCGCTCGGCGATGGAGGGACATCACATCGCCGACACACAGACGATCGTCTCGGGCGCCCTCTGCCGCGACGCGGCCGACTGCCGCCTGCTCGACTCGGTCCTCTTCGGCGAGGAGCTCCAGGCGGGGCGGCCCGGTCCGCTTCGGCTCGGGGTCGTCCGCGATCCCTACTGGGACTGCACCCCCGGTGTCCACGATGCCTGCACCTCCGCGCTCGAGGCCCTCCGCGCCGAGGCCGACGGCGAGCTGGTCGAGCTGGAGCTGCCCCACCGGGAGCTCTTCCTCCCCGCCGCCCTGCTCATCGCCCAGTCCGAGGAGGCGGCGGAGCTCACCCCCGAGAAGCTCAACTCGCTGAGCGGCGAGCTGAGCGCGATCAACCGCGGGCTGCTGAAGCTGCGCGCCCTGCTCCCCGCCACCCTCACCGCCCGCGCCTTCCTGGTCCGCGCGCTGGCGCGGCGCACCCTCGCCAAGGTCTTCGACGACGTGGACCTGCTCGCCTGGCCCGCCACCCCGGCGGTGGCGCCGCCCCTCGCCGATCCCACCGTCGAGCTGCCCTCCGGCGTCACCAGCGCCGACCCGAGCAATGCTCGCCAGGGCGCGCTCGCCAACCTGACCGGCATCCCCGGGATCAGCGTCCCGGTCGGGCTCGACCAGGGCATGCCGGTCGGCCTGCAGCTGCTCGGCCCCTGGGGCTCCGACGGCTTGCTGCTCGACGCCGCCGAGGCGCTCGAGCGCGCCACCGACCGCGAGTTCGTCGAGCTCCGCCCCGCCGCCCTCGCCTAGCGGCTCCGCGGAGCCGCTGCGCGGGAGTCCTCGTCGAGGCTGATAGCGATAGCTACCGCTACTGCTACCACTCATTGACCGTGGAGTCATTGGTGCGCACTCGCCGGGCGTGCCACTCGACGCATGTACGGCCTCCTCGACGCATGTACGGCATTGGACTTCGACGCATGTACGTAATGGCGAGCCCCTCGCTAAAGCGATCGGCCCGCGCAGACGACCCAGATCGAGATCACCCGTATGTCTCGCCTACGACCCACCCTGCCCATCCTCGCCGTAGTGGCGCTGCTGGCGCTCCCGGCCATCGCCGCCGCAAGCACCGCCGTGCCGGGCAAGCAGGGGCCAAGGGTGGACTCGGATGGGAACGGGATCCCGGATGAGGGCAGGGTCGTGAACGGGCACTACACCTCGCTCTACGCGTATGACGGGAACGGCGACTACTACTGGGACCTCGGCGACGGACGAATTCAGGGCACGGTCAGCGGGCCCGACGAACTCGACCAGGCGACCCTGAACACCTGCGACTACGTGATCAACTACCGCGGGACGTTCGAGAACGATCCCTTCCTCGACAGCGGAGTGATCCAGAATCACATCCGCTGCTACGGGCAGGACGGCAATGGGCACTGGAACTACCTGATCGTGCACAGGACGGACCCGCGGTACACCGGCAACCCGGCCTGGGCCCTGTGGGGCGAGTGGGAGTACCACGTCTTGACGGAGAGCGGAGCCGGGAATCTCGTGCACGCACGGCCCAGCGGTCACGTCGGCGGCTGAGGGACTCGCCGAGACGCCTCGCCGCAGCTCAGCGCACCGATTCCAAGCTGGCTCCCGAGGCTCCAGGGTCCCCCACTGACGCGATCGCTTCGAGGACGGTCGAGGGCTGGTCTGCGCTCTTCCGGGCGGAACGCCTCCTCTTCGCCAAGCATTTGCTCCGCTTCCTCTCGTTCCCGATCTTCTTGCACCTCTTCGCCAAGCATTTGCTCCGCTTCCTCTTGTTCCTGATCTTCTTGCACCTCTTCTTCTTGCCGGTCGTTGCCCCCGCCACCCCGGAGGACGGAGCAGCCGGTTGGATGGTCGGTGACTGGGTGGGCGGGGGCGGGGGCGGGAACTGAATGGGCGGGGGCCGCATCTCCGCGACGGTGTCGATCACGAACGGCCCCAGATGAACGGTCGAGGTCCAGTTGCCGGCGTTGTCGCGGGTCCTGAGGTGGAAGTAGTGCGAGCCGTCCGCGAGGACTGGGCTGGTGGTGCCGGTGGCATCCTGCTCGGCGTCCTTGCTCAGGTCGGGGGTCGTGCTCGGAGAGGTGTTCCACTCGTAGGAGAAGCCGTCGACCCCGGAGGGGGAGTCGGAGGCGCCGGTGAAGGTCACCTCGACCGTGGTGTCGCTGGAGGCGACGTTCGGGGTGTGCGAGGGGCTGGAGACGGTGGGGTCGGTGGGGGGCGTCGAGTC
>JBOGZI010000062.1:0-14579 GCA_050697275.1 Solirubrobacterales bacterium
CGCGAGAGGATCTGCATGATCCGCTCGATCTCGATCTCGCGGCCGATCACCGGGTCGAGCTTGCCCTCGGCGGCGAGCTTGGTCAGGTTGCGGCCGAACTGGTCGAGCAGCTTCGAGGACTTCTTGCCCTCGCCCGCCCCGGCGCCACTGCCTTGACGGCGCCCGCCGGGACCGGAGAGCATCCGGATCACCTCGTTGCGGATTTTCTCGGAATCTGCGTCGAAATCGAGCAGGATGCGGGCCGCGACCCCCTCGTTCTCGCGCACCAGGCCGAGCAGGATGTGCTCCGTGCCGATGTAGTTGTGCCCGAGCGAGAGCGCCTCGCGCAGCGCCAGCTCGAGCACCTTCTTGGCGCGCGGCGTGAACGGGATCTGTCCGGCGGTGACCTCCTCGCCCGAGCCGACGATGCGAACGACCTGGGAGCGGACGCGCTCGACCGTGATATCCAGGGATTCGAGCACCCGGGCGGCGAGGCCCTCCTCCTCGCGCAGCAGCCCGAGCAGGATGTGCTCGGTGCCGATGTAGTTGTGCTTGAGAGTCCGCGCCTCCTCCTGGGCGAGGACTACGACCTGGCGGGCTCTCTCTGTGAATCTCTCGAACATCTCGCTCCGTCTACCTCCGCCTGTTCTCTATCAATCGCTCCGGCTGGGTCGAGTTGCGTTGGTCGGTGGAATTTCCTGAAAGCGGTTTACGGGACGCGGACTCGCCGGGGGCCCTATCCGTATCGGCTCCTGGCTGCCGATCTTTGATCTGACCTCCGGTTCTGTCGGGGGACGGCGAGAGGCAAGTATAGCCAGGGGTCTCGCCCGGCCAGGCAGGGCTGTGGACGTGAGAAGAACTCCCTGCAACGAGCGAGATCCGATGCCGCATCCGCGCGCGATCGTGGCCCGCCGGGTGCCCGATTCGCCCGCCGTCCGGCGGCGCGCGTCGGGTCCCGGAGCGGTAGCTTGCCCAAGGTGACGAAGGTCAAGAAGGCGCTCGGCAGGGCCCGCTCCGCGGTCCTCAACGTGATCAAGGCCCCCGCGAGGGGCGTTCGCCGGGCCGGATCGGTCTTCGCGGGACCGCGCGCGCGAACTGCAGGCGTCGTGCAGAGCGCCCGTGAGCGCCCGCGCTACGCGATCGCGATCGCCGCGGCGATCCTGCTCGGCATCGCCTGGATCGCCTGGGCGATCTATGTGACCGCGAACAACGGCGCCGCCGCCGGGCTCGGGGTACTGCTGAGCTGGCCGGTGCTGCTCGGGGCGCTGGCGCTGATCGCCGCCCCCTTTGTCCTCACCGCGATGCTCGTGCAGAGGCACCGAGACTCCACCCCGGCGATCGCGGGCGCCCCCGACCTCTCCGAACCCCGGGAGCCGAAGACCGAGGAGAAGCCGAAGGCCGACGCCGATTCCGGCGAGGCCGCTGCTTCCGGGCCGAAGGCCAAGACGGAGACGGAGGCCGACGCGGACTCCGGCGAGCCGCATGAGGATTCTGAGCCCGAGGAGCAGCCCGCCGCAGGATCGGCATAGCCGGTGGGCCGCACGGCCCCTGGAGCAGCCTCGACCTACGCCCCTCTCCGCGATGGGTCCCTGCGCGCTCTCAACAGCTTCCGAAGGGCGCCGGCGACGCGCCTCGGATGATCGGTGAGCTGGCGCCACGTGAAGCGGACCACCTCGTAGCCCAAGAGCCGCACCTCGACATCGCGCGCCCGATCGCTCTCGAATGCGGAGCGGTGCCGTGGGCTCGGTAGCCGCGGGTGCCGTCGGACTCGATCTCCGGCTGGACTGGGAGTCCGAGGAACTCGGCCTGGCGAAGGGCCGCCGCGAACTGCAGCCGGGGAAGGGTGCGACGGAGATCCGCAAGTGTGCGGGAGGGAGCTGTCACGGGGATGCCGGCACGCTGGGTGCTCTGGTCGGGGGTCAGCGTTCGCGAGCGGTGCAGCACGATCCCCGCACGCGGTCGCCGGCCCGCCTCGCCCACGACAGTGACGTGGGATGTGCCTTCGGCGGCAGTCGACCGCAGCATCCCCCACAGGATCCCGGCGCTGCGGTGGCTCAGCACGGCGCGCTCGAGCTGGTCAAGCGAAACCACACCGTGCTGGCGGGCCGCAAGCCGAGGGATCGTCGCGTCCGCGCCGTTGCTGGCGCCTTTCCGACCCACGTCGGTGGATAAAGCGCCAACGCCGCGTCTTTCGCCCCCGGGCACCCGCGCCTCCGGAACCATCGTTGCAAGTCGCCCGGGAGCGCTAGCTCCGCATAGCGGGGAAGAGCAGCACCTCACGCAGGCTCTCCGCCCCGGTCAGGATCATCACCAGCCTGTCGATGCCGAGCCCGACGCCGCCGGTCGGCGGCATGCCCTGCTCGAGCGCCTCGATGAAGCCCTCGTCGTAGGGCTGGGTCTCCTCGTCGCCGCGCTCCATCTCGGCTCGCTGCTGCTCGAAGCGCCGGCGCTGCTCGTCGGGATCGTTCAGCTCGGTGAACGAGTTGGCGATCTCGATCCCGCCCACGAACGCCTCCCAGCGCTCGACCAGGCCCTGCTCGGAGCGGTGCAGCTTCGCGAACGGTGAGAACTCGACCGGGTAGTCGACGACGAAGGCGGGTTGGATCAGCTTCGGCTCGACCTCCTTGGAGAGCAGCCCGTCAACCAGCTTCCCCCAGCCCTCCTCGGGGTCGGGCTCCGAGCCCATCGCCGCGGCCAGCGCCTCCCGCGACGGGTGCTCGGCGATGTCGACCCCGGTCCGCTCGGAGATCGCCTCCCGCAGCGTCACCCGCCGCCACGGCGGCGACAGATCGATCCGCTCGCCGTCCCGCTCGATCGTGGTGGTCCCGAGCACGTCCTGCGCGACGGCCGCGACGAGCGCCTCGAGCGCGCGCGCGGTGTCCTCGTAGTCGGCGTAGGCCTCGTACCACTCGAGCATCGTGAACTCGGGGTTGTGCTTGTGGGAGATGCCCTCGTTGCGGAAGTCCTTGCCGAGCTCGTAGACCCGGTCGATGCCGCCGACGATCAGCCGCTTCAGGTAGAGCTCGGTGGCGATCCGCAGGTAGAGGTCGCGGTCGAGCGCGTTGTGGTGAGTGGTGAAGGGTCGCGCCAGCGCGCCGCCGTAGAGCGGCTGCAGCACCGGGGTCTCGACCTCGACGAAGCCGCGGGAGTCGAGCCAGCCGCGGACGGCCGCGATCGTGCGGGCCCGGGCGGCGAACTTCTCGCGGGTCTCGGCGTTCGCCATCAGGTCGAGCTCGCGCTTGCGGTAGCGGGTTTCGACGTCCTCGAGCCCGTGGAACTTCTCCGGCGGCGGCCGCAGGCTCTTGGCGAGCAGCTCCCAGGCGTCCACGGCGAGGGTCAGCTCGCCGCGCTTGGTCGCGAACACGGTTCCCTCAGCGCCGAGGATGTCGCCGAGGTCGAGGCTGAGGAGGCGCTCGTAGGGCTGATCGCCGAGCACGTCCTCCTTCGCCTGCAGCTGCAGCTTGTCGCCGCCGTCGCGGATGTCGATGAAGCTGGTCTTGCCCATCTCCCGCCGCGCGGTGATCCGCCCGGCCACCCGGTAGCGCTCCCCGGTCTCCTCGCCGGCCTCGATCCCACCGTGGGCCTCGCGCACCGCGGCGATCTCGGTTCGGTCAGGGAAGCTGTGCGGGTAGGGCTCGATCCCCGCCGCGCGCAGGCGCTCCAGCTTCGCCCGCCGCTCGGCGAAGATGTCGGATGCTTCGGAGGAGGACGGCTCGCTCATCTGCGCGAGCCTAACGCGCGGCTACGCTGCCTCGATTTTCGTGATCTTGAGCTTGCGCTTCGGGCCGCGCGGCACCTCGACCGTGACGACCTCGTTCTTCTTGCCGCCGATCAGGGCCTTGCCGATCGGCGACTCGTTGGAGAGCTTGTGCTCGGTCGGGTCGGCCTCCGCCGAGCCGACGATCTGGAATTTCTGGGACTTGCCCGACTTCTGGTCCTTGACATGGACGATGACGCCCACCCCGACCTGCTCGGTGTCGACGTGCTTCTCGTCGATCACCGCAGCGCGCCGCAGCTTGTCCTGAAGCTGGGCGATCCGCTGCTCGAGCATCGCCTGCTCGTTCTTGGCGTCGTCGTACTCGGAGTTCTCGGCGATGTCGCCGAACTCCCGCGCGGCCATGATCCGATCTGCGACCTCCCGCCGCTTCTCGCTCTGGAGGAAATCGAGCTCCTCACGGAGCTTCTCGAGTCCCTCGGGGGTTATCAGTGTCTCTCGCACCGCTCTCCTCGTTCCTCTTGCTTGCTGAACCCTGCCGCCCCCGGGCAAAATGCCTGCAAAGACGGCGAAAAAATGAGCCCGGGCCGCCGCTTCCATGCTCGCGACCGGCCGGGCGAGGCGCGGCATTATAGCGACGCCCCCCGGCGCGGTCGAGGGGCCCGTTCAGCCGTCCAGCGCCCCTCGCAGCACGCTCGCGAGGCGGGCGGGATCCTCGATCTGCGGGTAGTGCCCGACATCCTCGAGGCGGGTGAGCGGCGCGGCGGGGCGCAGATTCAGGGTCGCTTCCAGAACCCGCTCGGTGGCGACCGGGTCGAGCATCCCCCAGGCAAGAGTGATCGGCTTCGGCCAGTCTCGCAGCGCTCCGTGCCAGCGCTCGGCGTGGCGCACGCGCTCGTCCGTGTAGGAGATCAGCCGGTGGCCGAGCCGGTTGCCGCCGCGCTCCACGATCAGGGACCACTGGTCCTCCGCCTCCTCGTCGGTGAGCGGGTGCTCCGGCGAGAAGATCGAACCGAACTGCTGCCGGAAGAAGCGCTCGCCGGAGAACCGCGCGAAGACGGGACCGAGCGGCCCGCTCAGGAGGCGCTGGGCGATCGTCGGGCTCGCCGCCTCCTGGATCATCGAGCCGTTGAAGAGGAGCGCGCCGCGCAGATCCATCCCGAGCGCGCCCTCGAGGTCGCGAGCCATCAGCTCGGTCGCGATCGAGGTCCCCATGTCATGGGCGACGAGAAACACTGACCGCTCGGCGGCGTGGCGTCCGATCAGCTCCTCGGCGATGTCCGCCTGCTCGAAGATCGTGTACTCGTGATCCGCCGGTTTCGCCGAGAGCCCGTAGCCGAGGAGGTCGAAGGCGAGCGCGGCGTGATCGCGCTCCTCCTCCAGAAGCAGCCGCCAGTCATACGAGCTGGAGGGGAAGCCGTGCAGCAAGAGGAGCAGCGGCTCGCGGCCCTCGCGCCGGAAGACGTGGATGCCATGACCGGCGACTTCCTGATCGGCGCCGCGCTGCTTCCACGCGGCGACCCGCGGGGTCAGCGTCATCCCCGCCGCCTCAGGCGGCCACCGTGACTCGCGAGGCGAGCCCGTCGGCCAGCAGGCGGGCTGCCCGCAGCTCGTCGGCCTGCTGGAAGGCGGCGGTGGTCTCCTTGTCGGCCCCGAGCCGCTCCAAGTACCAGGGGTAGAACTTGCGCAGATAGCGGGCGGCGCGGTCGGGCCCCAGGTGCTCCTCGGCGCGGTCCATCACCCAGTGCAGCTCGGCGACGATCTCCTCCGGGCCGGGGGGCACCAGCCGCTGCCCGGTCAGCTCCTCGAAGATCCACGGGTTGCCGAGCGAGCCGCGCGCGATCATCACCGCGTCGGCGCCGGAGGCCTCGTAGGCGTGGCGGGCGGCCTCGGCGGTGTCGAGGCCCCCGGAGATGATCATCGGCACCGGCAGCCGCTCCCCCAGCTCCCGCGCCAGCGCGTAGTCGGGGGCGCCCTTGTGAGCGGTCTTCGCCGAGCGCGGGTGGAACCCGATCGCCGCCACCCCCGCCTGCTCGGCCAGCCGCAGCGCCAGTTCGGCTCCCTCGCGCCCGCCCGGGGCCAGGCCCGAGCGGAGCTTCACCGTGACCGGGCGGCCCCCGCCTTCGATCGCGGCGCGGGCCAGCTCGAGCGCCAGCCCGTGATCGGAGAGCAGCGCGGCGCCCGCCCCGGTCTTGCAGACCTTGCGGACCGGGCAGCCCATGTTGATGTCGATCAGGTCGGCGCCCGCCTCGGCGGCGATCGCCGCCGCCGAACGCATCACCTCCGGGTCCTGCCCAAAGAGCTGCACGGAGACCGGGTGCTCCTCCGGGTGGAGGCGCAGCAGCTCGCGGAGGGTGCGCTCGTTGCTGTAGTGCAGTCCGAAGCTCGAGACCATCTCGGAGACCGCCAGCCCGGCCCCGTGCCGGCGCGCCTGCAGCCGGACGAACCAGTTGCCGATCCCCGCCAGGGGGGCGAGCAGCAGCCGGTTGGCGATCTCGACGTCGCCGACCCGGAAGGGGGTGGTCAGGGGCGGTTGCATCGCTCTATGAGTAGCACCCCGGGCGGCGCGCGGGCGGCTATCCGTTGCGTTCGTGGATCAGGCGCAGCCCGCGCAGGGTGAGCAGCTGGTCCACCTCGTCGATCGTCTCGCAGAGGGGCGCGATCGTGCCAGCCAGGCCTCCCGTGGCGATGAAGCGGGCCGGCTCGCCCAGCTCCTCGGCCAGCCGCCGGTCGATCCCGTCGACCAGGCCGGCGAAGCCGTAGGCGAACCCGGACTCGATCGCTCCCTGGGTGTGCTTGCCGATCGCGCCATCCGGCGGCGAGATCTCGATCCGGGGCAGCTTCGCGGTGCGCGAGGTGAGCGCCTCCATCGAGATCTCCACCCCCGGCCCGATCACGCCCCCGAGGTACTCGCCCGCCCCGGAGACGACGTCGAAGTTGGTCGAGGTGCCGAAGTCGACCGCGACGCACGCGCCGCCGACCCGGTCATGCGCCGCGACCGCGTTGACGAGCCGGTCGGCCCCGAGCTCGTGCGGGTTGTCGACCAGGATCGGCATCCCCGTCTTCAGGTTCGGGCCGACCATCAGGCACCCCTCGCCGATGTGCCGTTCGCAGACCCGCTCGTATTCCGGCCCGAGCTGGGGCACCACGGTCGAGACGATCGAGCCCTGAATCGACTCGAAGGAGAGGCCGTCGAGCTCGAGCAGGTTCGCGAGCTTCGCCGCGAGCTCGTCGGCGGTGGCGCTCGGCTCGGTCGCCAGGCGCCAGTCATGGGCCAGCGCCTCGCCTTCGAAGGCGCCCAGGTGGGTCTGCGTGTTGCCGACGTCGACCGCAAGCAGCATGAGCCCGATTATCGGCCACGGCGCCGCCGCCCCGCGCGAGCAACCTGGCATACGATCCGGGCTGATGGCCGAGAACAAGCTCTACGTGATCCCCGGCTCGCATCCCTCGACGACCGCCAGGCTGATGCTCGAGCGGAAGGGGATCCCGTACAAGCGGGTGGATCTGATGCCGGTGATCTCCAAGGGCGTGCTCAAGGCTCAGCGCTTCCCCGGGGTGACCGTCCCGGCGCTGAAGCTCGACGGCAAGCGGGTACAGGGCTCACGGGAGATCGCCCGGGAGCTCGACCGGATGCACCCGGACCCTCCCCTCTTCCCCTCCGATCCGCAGCAGCGCGCCGCGGTCGAGCAGGCGGAGGCCTGGGGGGACGAGTTCCAGCAGAAGCCGCGGCGCTTCTCCTGGTGGGCCTTCAAGCGCGACCGGGCGCCGATGGCCAGCTACTCGGAGGGCGCCAGGCTCGGGGTCCCGATCGGCCTCGCGGTGAAGACCGGCGGCCCGATCGTGGCGCTCTCGGCCCGCTTCAACGGCGCCACCGACGAGAACGTCCGTGCCGATCTCGCCTCGCTGCCGGCCGACCTCGAGCGGATCGACGACTGGATCGCGGACGGAGCGATGGGCGGAGACGATCCCAACGCCGCCGACTACCAGATCGCCCCCAGCGTCAGGCTGCTGCTCACCTTCGACGACCTGCGGCCGGCGATCGAGTCGCGTCCGTCTGGACAGCTGGCGATGCGACTGCTGCCGGGCTTCCCGGGGCGGACGCCCACGGGTGTCTTCCCGGCCGAGTGGCTGGCGCCGCTGCGCGCCTAGAGCGGCGGCAGCCCCACCCTCTCCACGTCCTGTCCCTCGCCCAGCTCGTCGAGCGCCCGCCGCAGGCTGGTCCCGTCCGGCAGGGTGAGCTCGGAATCGAGCTCGAGCAGGGGAACCAGCACGAAGCGGCGCGAGGTGACCTGCGGATGAGGCAGCGTCAGGCGCTCAGTGCTCATCTCGATCTCCCCGAGCAGGAGCAGGTCGATGTCGACCGGGCGGGGGCCGTGGCGCGGGCCGCCGAAGGCGCGCCCGTGCTCCACCTCGATTGCCTTGCAGACGTCGAGCAGCTGCTCCGGACCCAGCTCGGTCCTCACCCGCGCCGCGGCGTTGAGGAAGTCCGGCTGGTCGAGGATCTCGCCGACCGGCTCCGTCTCGTAGAGGGACGAGACGGCCTCCACCTGCACCCCGTGGTCACGCAGAGCGTCGAGCGCGGCGCGCAGGTGCCGCTCGCGGTCGCCCAGGTTCGAGCCGAGCCCGAGATAGCCGACCCGGGCGGGCCCGCCGCCCGCCTCGCTCAGACCCCCTCCTCCTCGTCGTCGGTCTCGCGGTCGACCGATCGCTCCAGGGTCACCTCAACCCCCGCCTCGCGGACCGCGTAGGAGAGGGGCGGCTCCGGCTTCGCGGCGCGGACCTGCACCGAGTCGCAGCTGAAGCGCTCCATCAGCCGCTCGGCCACGACCTGGCAGAGCCGCTCCAGGGTGCGGTGGCTCCGCTCGGTCGCCGCCAGGGCGACGATGTCGCAGACCTCGGAGTAGTCGACGGTGTCCTCGACCCGGTCGGTGAGCACGGCGTCGCAGTCGGCGAGGTCGAAGGTGAGGTCGAACTCCAGCCGCTGCCCGACCTCCTGCTCGGCTTCGGTGACGCCATGATGGGTGTAGATGGAGAGTCCACGGATCTCCACCTCGACCGAGGAGCGGGCCCCTTCGTCTGCGTCCACGCGGCCAACCTAGCCGATGCGAAAGGCTTCCGGTGTGAGCGATCAAGTGATGATCGAGCGGCGGTTCCGCGGCCCGGCCGACAGCGCCAACGGCGGCTACGCCTGCGGGATGCTCGCCGCGCACCTCGATGCCGAGGAAGCCACCGAGGTGACGCTGAAGACCCCGCCGCCCCTCGATCTGCCGCTGCGGGTCGAGCGGGCGGAGGACCAGGTCCGGCTGCTCGACGGCGACACCCTGGTCGCGGCCGGCCGAGCGGCGCCGCCGCCCGACCCGGAGCTGCCGGCCGCCGTCAGCCCCGAGGAGGCACGGCGGGCGCGAGAGAGCTCCCCGATGCAGCACCACCATCCCTATCCGAGCTGCTTCGTCTGCGGGCCCGAGCGTGCGGCGGGGGACGGGCTGCGGGTGATCTGTGGGCCGGTCCCGGGACCGGAGGGCGACCTGGTCGCGGCGCCGTTCGAGACCGACGAGACGATGGCCGGCCAGGACGGCGACCTGCGCTCGGAGCTGATCTGGTCGGTGCTCGACTGCCCCGGCGGGATCGCGGCGATGCTCGTTCCCGACTTCGGCATCTCCGTTCTGGGCCGGCTGACCGCATCGATCAGGCACCCGCTGAAGGCGGGCGAGGACTACGTGGCGCTCGGATGGCCGGCCTGGCGGGACGGCCGAAAGTTCGGTGCGGGCTCGGCGATCGTCGATCGGGGCGGCCGCCCCCTGGCCGTGGCCGAGGCGGTCTGGATCGAGCTGCGCCCGCCCGCGCCGGAAGATGCCGGATGAGCGCCGACGAGCTCTTCGCCGGACTCGAGCACCGCTTCGCCGACCTGGAGGCCTGCCGCCTCCACTACGTGACCGCCGGCGAGGGCGAGCCGATCCTCTTCCTGCACGGCTTCCCGCAGTTCTGGTTTTTGTGGCGGCACCAACTCGCCGACCTCGGCCGCGACCACCGGGTGATCGCGCCGGACATGCGCGGCTACAACCTCTCCTGCAAGCCCGAGGATCCCGAGGCCTACCGGATGCGCCACCTGCTCGGCGACCTGCGCGGGCTGATCGATGAGCTCGGAATCGCGCCGCTCACCCTGGTCGGACACGACTGGGGGGGAATCGTCTCCTGGGCGTTCGCGCTCAAGCACCCCGAGCTGCTCGAGCGCCTGGTGATCATCGACGCGCCGCCGCCCTTCACCTGGAACCGCGACCTGCGCGAGAGCCCGAGGCAGCGGGATGCCGTCAACTACATGGTTGAGCTCTCCAAGCCCTCGCCCGGGCCGGAGGAGATGCTGGCGGCCAACGACTTCTCGATGATCAACCAGATCATGGGGCGGATTGGGGGCGCCGGGGCGAGGCTGAGCGAGGAGGAGTGGGCCGCCTACCACGAGGCCTGGTCGCAGCCCGGCGCGCTGCGCGGCGGGCTCAACTACTACCGCGCGGCGCGCATGGGTGAGCAGGTGGCGGCCGGGGGGGTTCCGGAGGAGTACATGCGGAAGATCACCTCGCAGACGCTCGAGGTTCCGACCCTGGTGATCTGGGGAGAGAACGACTCCGCCCTCCTCCCCACCCTCACCCGCGGCCTCGGCGAGTGGGTGCCGCGGCTCCGAGTCGAGCTCGTCAAGGACGCCGGCCACTGGGTGCCGTATGAGCGCCCCGACGAGGTCAACCGCCTGATCCGGGACTTCGTCGACGGCTGAAGTTCGTTGGAGTCCACGCGGCCCGAGCTATGCCCGGTCGAGGAGACGACCTTCTGGCGTCAGGATCGCCTCGGCGACGGTGAGCGCCTCGCGGTGCGGGCCGACGTCGTGGACCCGGAGCATCGCGGCGCCGTTCGCGTAGGCGATCACGTTGGAGGCGATCGTGCCGCCCAGGCGCTCCTCCACCGAAGCGCCGGTCAGCTTG
The DNA here is from genome assembly GCA_050697275.1 of Solirubrobacterales bacterium. Classification (GTDB taxonomy): domain Bacteria; phylum Actinomycetota; class Thermoleophilia; order Solirubrobacterales; family 70-9; genus JBOGZI01. The sequence goes on from JBOGZI010000062.1 coordinate 10,666, forward strand.
CCGATGAAGCTCTTCCGGGAGGTGCCGACCACGATCGGCCGGCCGAGCTCGCGGAGCTCGCCGAGCCGGCGCAGCAGCTCGAGGTTGTGCTCCACCGTCTTGCCGAAGCCGATCCCTGGATCGACCCAGATCCGCTCCTCCGCGACCCCCTCGGCGGTCGCGAACTCGATCCGCTCGGTGAGGAAGGCCTTGATTTCGTCGACGACGTCCTCGTAGCGGGGATCCTCCTGCATCGTCCGGGGGTCACCGAGCATGTGCATCAGCACCAGCTCGCAGCCGCGGTCCGCGCAGAGCCCGGCCAGCGCGGGCTCGGTCCGCAGGGCGGTGACGTCGTTGACGAACGCGGCGCCGGCGTCGAGGGCCGTCTCGGCGACCTGGCGCTTCGAGGTGTCGATCGAGACCGGGACGCCCGGCCCCCGATCGCCGGCCAGAGCCGCGACCACGGGCTCCACCCGGGCCAGCTCCTCCTGCGCGCTGACCGCTCCAGCCCCGGGCCGGGTCGACTCCCCGCCCACGTCGAGCACGTCGGCCCCCTCGGCCGCCAGCTTCCGCCCGTGCTCCACGGCCCGCTCGGCGTCGAGGAACACCCCCCCGTCCGAGAACGAGTCGGGCGTCACGTTCAAGATCCCCATCAGCTTCATCGAGCGAAGTATCGCGACGCTGATCGCGCGGGTGGCGGCGAGCCTCCGCCCCCGCGCCCTTGCGCGGGGTCGGATGCGGAGCCGACAGGACCCGCGCGCCTCAGCGCCGCGAGTCGCGCCGCATCTCGGCAGTGCCGCCGCCGGCGAGGCCGGGGCGCGGGCGGGGACGGGGGCGGGGGCCCTCCCGGGCCGTGCTCTTCTCCTCCTCGGCCGGAGCCTCGGGGGGCTTCGCCTCCTCCTCCTCGTCTGCGAAGACCTCGTCCTCGCGCTTGCCCTCTAGCAAGGCGATGAACTGCTCGGCCTCGATCGTCTCGCGCTCGAGCAGGATCTTGGAGACCGTGTCGAGCTGCTTGCGGTGCTCGGAGAGGATGTCCTTCGAGGTCTGGTGGGCCTCCTCGACGATGCGGCGGATCTCGTCGTCGATCTCGCGCGCGATCTCGTCCGAGTAGTCGGGCTCCGAGGAGAACTCGCGGCCGAGGAAGGGCTGGCCGCGATCGTGTCCGAAGACGCGCGGGCCGAGCCGCTCGGACATGCCGAACCGCATCACCATCTGCTTCGCCGTCTCGGTCACCTTCTCGAGATCGTTGGAGGCGCCTGTGGTGATCTCGCCGAAGACGATCTCCTCCGCGGCGCGGCCGCCGAGCGTCATCGCCATCGTGTCGGAGAGCTCGGCGCGGGTGGTGAGGAACTTGTCCTCGGTGGGAAGCGAGATCGTGTAGCCGAGGGCCTGGCCGCGACTGATGATCGAGACCTTGTGCACGGGGTCGCAGTTGGGCAGCCGGTGCCCGACGATCGCGTGCCCGAGCTCGTGGTAGGCGGTGACCAGCCGCTCCTTCTCCGACATCACCCGGCTCTTCTTCTCCGGCCCGGCGATCACCCGCATGATCCCCTCCTCGAGCTCGTGCATGGTGATCTCACGCTTGTTGGAGCGCGCGGTGAGGAGCGCCGCCTCGTTGATCAGGTTGGCGAGATCGGCGCCCGTGAAGCCGGGGGTCTGGCCGGCGAGCGCGTCCAGGTCGATCTCCTGCGCCAGCGGCTTGCCGCGGGTGTGCACCTCGAGGATCTGCTTGCGGCCCTTGCGGTCGGGGCGGTCGACCACGATCTGGCGGTCGAAGCGGCCCGGCCGTAGCAGCGCCGGGTCGAGGATGTCCGGCCGGTTGGTGGCGGCGATCAGGATGATGTTGTCCTTCATCTCGAAGCCGTCCATCTCGACCAGCAGCTGGTTGAGGGTCTGCTCGCGCTCGTCGTGGCCGCCGCCCATGCCGGCGCCGCGGTGACGGCCGACGGCGTCGATCTCGTCCATGAAGATGATGCAGGGGGAGTTCTGCTTCGCCTGCTCGAAGAGGTCGCGCACCCGGGAGGCGCCGACCCCGACGAACATCTCGACGAAGTCAGAGCCCGAGATCGAGAAGAACGGGACGCCCGCCTCGCCGGCGACGGCGCGGGCGAGCAGGGTCTTGCCGGTGCCGGGCGGCCCGTAGAGCAGCACGCCCTTCGGGATGCGGGCTCCCAGCGACTGGAACTTCTTCGGGTTCTCCAGGAACTCCTTGATCTCGTGCAGCTCCTGCACCGCCTCGTCCGCCCCGGCGACGTCGCGGAAGGTGATCTTGGGGGCGTCCACCGACATCCGCTTCGCCCGCGACTTGCCGAAGCTCATCACCCGCGAGCCGCCGCCCTGCATCTGGTTCATCAGGAAGATCCAGAAGGCGAAGAAGAGCAGGAAGGGCAGGATGTACGTGAGCAGCGAGAGGATGCCACCGCCGCCCTTGCCCTTGACCTCGATCTTCACCCCCTCCTGCCGCAGGGTGTTCAGCAGGCTCGCCTGGGCGGAGTCGGAGTCGAGGAAGGCCTGCTCGTACTCGTCGCCGTTCGTCTCCTTGACGTCGACGGTGTTGTCCTTGGTGTTGAGCGTGACCTCCTCGACCTGCCCGTTCTCGACCTTGGCGATGAACTGGTCGTAGGAGGGCGGCTCCTGGCCCTGGTCGGGGCTGATCAGGCGCTGGGCGAAGAACGCCAGCACGACGACGATCAGGATCGGAAAGGCAGCGCTGCGGAAGAAACGTCTCAAGGTAGGTCCCTTGCCCGGGAGATACGCGGAATATGCGGGCCCGGGTCACTGGCGAGGGTACCAGCAGCGAGTCAGCCTCCCTGGGGGTTTTCCCGCAGAGCCGCGACGTAGGAGAGGTTGCGGTAGCGCTCGCCGTGATCGAGCCCGTAGCCGATCGCGAAGCGGTTCGGGATCTCGAAGCCGACGTAGCGCACGGGGAGATCGACCCTACGGCGCTCGGGCTTGGTGAGCAGGGCGCAGACCTCGAGCGACTCCGGGCCTCGCGCCTGCAAGTTGCGCAGCAGGTACTGCAGGGTGAGCCCCGAGTCGATGATGTCCTCGACGATCAGGACGTGACGGCCGGCGATCGGCGCGTCGAGGTCCTTGAGGATGCGAACCACGCCCGAGGAGTCGGTCGAAGAGCCGTAGCTGGAGACCGCCATGAAGTCGAGCTCGCAGGAGATGGTCATCTCCCGCATCAGGTCGGCGAGGAAAGGGACCGCCCCCTTGAGGATCGCCACCAGCAGCGGCGTCCGGCCCTCGTAGTCGCGGCTCAGCTCCGCGGCGAGCTCCGAGACGCGGGCCTGCAGCTCGTCCTCGGGGACGAGGATCTCGCCGATGCTCTCCTCGCCATCCACCGGCGCGGAGTTTGTCACCGCTCGACGACGCTGGCGCTCAGGACAGCCGCCTCTTCCGCCTCGGGAGGGGCGGCGAACTCCTCCGAGACCGCCACTCCGGCGATCCAGGCGATGCGGCCGCCCGAGGTGATGACCGGGAGCGTGTGGCGCAGCGAGCGCGGCACCTTGCGGTCGGTGAATAGGTCCTGGAGCGACTTGCTGCCGCCGAGGCCGACCGGGCGCATCCGGTCGCCCTCCCGCCACGTCCTCACCACCAGCCCCTCGCCGAGCGAGCCCGGGTCGAGCACCGCCCGGTCGGTCCCGTGGAGCTCCGGGGTCCCCGAGCGCAGCTCGGCGCGGACCTCCCAGGCCCCGAAGCGGCATGCCCCGGGCACCGTCAGCGACGCCTCCGCCGGCTCCTCCGCCGGGCCCGCCGAGAAGCGGACGTGCCCGTGCTCCACCAAGGCCTGCACCCCGCCACCGAGCTCGACCACCCCTCCCTCGGGCTTCCGGGCCAACCTCCAGATCGCGGCGGCGCGCTCGCGCCCGAGCGCTACTGGCCGCCCCGCGGCCCGCTCCGCCAGCTGGCGCTGGGCGAGGCGCCGCAGC
>JBOGZI010000063.1:0-24787 GCA_050697275.1 Solirubrobacterales bacterium
GTGGTAGGGCTCCGCCCTACTTCTTCTTCTTCTTCGCGCCCCGCTTGACGCAGGACTCGTTGGTGTTCGCGATCTGCGTGCCGCCTCCGGCGCGGAAGTTCGTGGTCTCACGGAACTCCCAGTTCCGGTCGGAGCAGCGCGCCATCACGTAGAACTTCTTCTTCTTGTTCAGGCAGTTCTTCTTGGCCTTCTTCGGCTTGGTCTTGCACTTCTTCTTCTGCTTCTTGGTCGGTGTCTGCGTGCGCTGCTTCGGCACGGCGGTGTGGAAATTGGTGATGTGGACACCCTGGGAAGAGGTGTCCGGCACCTGCACCGAGAGCCGCTTGCCGAACTCGCCCCCCGCCGGGGAGTTGATCAGCGTCCCGACCAGGACCAGGTTCGGCACCGCGGCCGCGATTCCGCCGGCCTTGACGTGCAGCAGGATCGTCGGGCTGCCACCCGACGGGGTCCCGTTGAACGCCGTCACCACCGCCGGGATCGTGAGCGCTGCACAGCCACCGGCAGCCGAGCAGAGGGTCGCATCGCCTGTCCCGACCTGAGCGCGGCCGCAGGCGGCGATCGCCGCCGCGGTGGTCGTGTTCGCCAGCTGCGCCGGCGAGCAGTCCTGCAACCTGCCCGGGAAGAACCTGAAGTCCCGGTCGAAGTCGAGGTCGGTCTGCGCCGCGGTCTGCGCCGCCGGGGTCGGCGGCGTTATCGAGGTGGCGATGTTGACGTCGAGCGAGGCGGGGCCGGGCACCTTCTTGTCCTGCTTGGTCCCGCCGACCGACACCGTAAGCGTCTGTCCGGTGACGATCGCCTGGGCCGCCGACGCCATGGCCAGCGAGCCGGCCAGGGCGAGCGAAAGCCCGATCACATACGTGCGTTTACGCATCGTCGAATTCTCCTTGCGTTGGTCGGAGCCATCCGCTCCCTGAACTGGTGCTTCGCTACCCGTAACCCGCCCGGGGCGAACTTGTTGCCCCGGGCACGTGTCAGCGAGCTAACGACGAGTCAGCGGCCTAACCAAGAGAAGAGGGGCGGCCTCTCGGCCGCCCCTCTCGATACTGCAGAAACGGAAGAAGGTTCTTACTTCTTCTTCTTCTTCGCCTTCTTCTGCTTGCACGGCACCGTGGCGGTCCCGGTCGCCGTACCACCACCGGCGCGGAACAGCGTGGTCTCCTGGAACTGCCAGGACTTATCCGAGCACCGGGCCTCGATGTAGTACCGGGCCGGCTTCTTCTTCTTGCCCTTCTTCTTCTTGGGCTTCTGGCTGCGCGTCTTCGGCACCACCGTGTGGAAATTGGTGAGCTGAACACCCTGCGAGGAGGTGTCCGGCACCTGGACCGAGAGCCGCTTGCCGAACTCCCCGCCAGCCGGCGAGTTGATCAGCGTGCCGACCAGAACGAGGTTCGGCACAGCGGCCGCGATCCCACCGGCCTTGACGTGCAGCAGGAACGTCGGGTTTCCGCCCGACGGGGTTCCATTGAACGCCGTCACCACCGCCGGGATGCTGAGGGCTCCACAGCCACCGGCCGAAGAGCACAACGTTGCGTCACCGGACCCGACCTGAGAGCCGGGACAGGCGGCCTGCGCCGCCGCGGTGGTGGTGTTCGCGAGCGAGGCGGGGTTGCATTGCGGCAGCTTGCCCGGCGTGAACCTGTAGTCCTTGTCGAAGTCCACGTCGGTCTGCTGCGCGGTCTGCGCCGCCGGCTGCGGGAACGAATGCGTCGTGGCGATGTTGACGTCGAGCGCACCAGCGCCGAACTTCTTCTTCGCCTGCTTCGTCGGTGACGGGGCGACGGTGAGCGTCTGGCCCAGAACCGCCGCATGGGCGGTCCCCGCCACGGCGACCGAAGTCGCCAGGGCGAGCGTCAGCCCCATCAGGTACTTGCGCTTACGCATACCACTCCTTTTCTCCTGCATAGCTTGGGCGCATCCGGCGACGCCCAAGTGAAGGTGCCGCCCGCCCTTGCATTGCGATTGCGCTGAACCTAACACAGCACCTGGGCGATTGTTGTGCGTATTTCGCCGCAGAAAACCGAATCCCAACTACTCGGTAGCGAGCGTCGAAATGGTCACGGAGCGGCGGCCCGGCGGACGTCAGAGGCCGCCGGGGTCGGGGGCGGGCCGGCGCCGCCTAGGGTCCCGGGTAGGTGTGCAGATAGCTGGTGGCGCCCGGATCGCCCGCGGGAACCGTCCCGATCGCGGGCTGCGGTCCCTGGTTGCCGCAGGGCGGCGCGTCCGTGGCACCGGAGCTGTTTACGCCGTCCGGGAAGGCGGACGCCGCGGCGAAACCGAAGCGCTTGATCCGGTCGAAGAGGTCGGCGGGATCGACGTCCGGGAACCTGGCGGTGAAGACGGGGTCGGTCGGGGTCGCCGGGTTCAGCGTCGCGTTCACCCGTGCCGGTCCGGGGCAGCCGTCGATCGGGAACGAGGGCAACCCGCGCAGCAGCGCGCCGCCCGGCGCCAGGTAGGGGTTGGCGCGGTTGGTGGTGAGACGATGGTTCGGATAGACCGCGAACGCCTCGGGCGAGAGCAGCCCCGAGGTGCGAAGGTAGTGGATCGGCTGGTTGTTGCTCTCGGGCACCGTCGACTGTGCCTGGGTCGCTCCGGTGGCATTGCCGAGGAGGCCCGTGATCTCGGCCCGGTAGCGGTTGGCGCCCGTGACGATCGGCGTCAGCTGCCGCAGGAACGGGGTGAGCTGGGTGAAGAACGGCGGCAGATCGACGGTGAGCAGCTGGCGGGTGGCCCCGAGCGCGGCCGGGCCCCGCTTGGCGACCTTCCTGAAGCCGGCGAAGAAGCCGCGGAAGTCCGGCGCGACCCTGGCGACCTGCTTCAGGTCAGCGCTCAGCGCCCTCGCGGAGGGATGGAGCCGGCTGATCACGGGATTGGTGTCCTCGGAGAAGGTCTCGAGCCGCTGCAGGGTCAACCGTGACTCGTCGAGGAAGGTGGGCAGCGCGATGAACGCCTCGCGCAGGTCCTGGTTGCGTCGGGCTGTGGTCGCGAAGACCGCGCCAGAGTTGCGAATCAGGCCCTGGAGCTGGCCCTGGCGCTCGCTCAGCGCGGTGAACACCTCGCCGGTGTTGCGGATCACCTGGCTCACCGCCCCCTGCTGGGTATCGAGCACTCGCAGCACCCGGTTGGCGTCCTCGGCGAAGGGCTCGAGGTTGGCGATCGCCGCGGAGAAGTCCGCGCCGCGGCCCTGGAAGGCGAGCGCCGCCTGCTGCATCCAGATCTGGAAGGCGACGCGGGTGCGCTCGTCGAAGGTTCGGAAGATCTCGTCGAGTTGGGTCGACGGGGCCACCTGGGCCTTCGCCAGCGAGCCTCCCTCCGGCACCGTCGGCCCGTCCTTGTCGCCCTGGGTCAGCTCCACGTAGGTCTCGCCGAGCAGCGTCTTGGAGCGCAGCATCGCCTTGGTGTCCTCCGGGATCGGCGCGTAGGCGTCGTCGATCTCGATCGTCGCCACGGCCTGGTCCTTCTCGTCGCCCTCGTCGCCGACCTCGATCTCCTTCACCTTGCCGACCGAGACGTTCGAGATCCGCACGTCAGACTCGACCGCGAGCTGGGTCGCCTCGGTGAAGGGGACCTTGACCTGGTAGCCCTCGGGCTTGAACGGGATCGGCCCGCCGAAGGCGCTCCAGAGGAAGAGGAGCAGCCCGAAGCAGGAGAAGGCGAAGGCCACTGCGACCGCGATCTGCCCGAGGGTGGGTGCCCGCTGGCCCATCAGCAGACCTCCCGGACGAGGGGAAGGCCGGTCAGATCGGCGAGCGTCTTCAGGAACGGACGCGAGGCGAAGGTGCCCTCGGCGAGCCGCGCGGTGCTGCAGGTCTCGAGCACGATGCCGCGCCGCATCGGCCCGTGCGCGTCCTGCAGGGTGAACTGGGAGTTGAGGTTGTGGTTGAGCCAGGGGACGTAGAAGAGGTAGCCCTCGTTCGAGCCGCTCGGGTTGGCGGCGAGCGCATTGAGGCCCTGGTTCAGCCGGGTGAACGCCACCCGCAGGCCCGGCAGCGTGTTGCCGAGGCCCTGGGTCGCCTTGCGCAGGTCGGTGACCGGCGGCAGGACCTGCCTGGTGAAGGGCCGGATCTGATCGCGGATCGGGGCCACGGTCTGGGTGAAGAAGGGCTGCAGGCGCTCAAGGGCCGGCTTCAGCGCCTTCGCCCCCTTCAGCGACTTGCGCAGCGCGGGGGTGGACTGCAGCGCGAACTCGTCTGCCCCGGAGAGCGCCGCCCGGGTCTCGCGCAGCGTCGGAGGCAGCTCCCGCAGCGCCGCCCGGATCGACGCCTCCTGCCTCGCGAAGGACCCTAGTGCGGCATCCGAGGAGTCGACGAAGGAGGTCAGCGCCTCGTCGTTGTTGGCGAGCTCGGTCGAGAGCAGCTGGAAGTTGTGGATCGAGCGGCTGATGCTGCTGCGACGCAGCGCCAGGGCCCCGTTGATCCGGGCGAGGTCGCGAGCGAACGGCTCGAGCCGGCGCAGCGCCGCCGAGAGCTTCAGGTCACGGCCCTTCTCGGGGTCGAGCGCCTGGGCGCCCCCCGCGAGCAGCAGCTTCAGGAACCCCTGGGTATCGGCGTCGAGGGCGGCCAGCACCTCGTCCGGGTTGACGTTCGGCTGGGTCGAGGCGAGGGGGATCGTCGAGCCCTCTTCGATGTCCTCCTCCGAGGTGCCGGTGTCGACCTGGATCACCATGTCGTTGAGGCCGGTCTTCGGCCGCAGCAGCATCGAGGCGTCCTGGTTGATCAGCGGCGCGTACTCGTTCTCGACCTCCATGGTCACCACCGCGTGGCCGTCCACCAGCTCGACCCCGGTGATGTCGCCGACGTTGATCCCGGCGATTTGCACCGCCTGTCCCTGGCCCGGGGTCACCGACTGCGCGGTCGAGAACTCCGCCTTGAGCTCGAAGCGGTCGCTTCCGATCACCGGCACCCAGGCAGGGAGCTCGGCGCGCTGGCCGATCAGGATCACGGTCAGCGAGAAGAGGCCGGCGGCGACCAGGCCGATGACTGCCAGGACGTCGCGAGAGTGTTCTCTGATCGCGCGGCTCATGGTCCAGGGCTCGGCGGGCCGACCGCCGCGGCCAGTCCGTTCAGGTCGGGGATCGCGTTCAGGTGGCAGGGGACATCGGTCCGGAACGGGGGCATCACGCCCGAGGTGATCGGCTGGCTTCCGAGCGGGACCTCGGGGGCACGGCCGAAGAGCGTGTCGGCCTCGAATCCGCCGCCCGGCTGAGCCCCCTTGACGATCTCGGTGCCGCCCCCGGACTGGAAGCGCAGGTACGGGCCATTCCCGTCGAAGGTCTGGCTCTCCCCGGCGAGGGCGGCTGCCGCGTAGCCGAACTCCTTGAAGTTCGGGACACCGGTCGAGAACTGGTCATTGATCACCACGTTCCCGGTGGGGATCAGCAGGTTCGAGACACAGCGGCTGAGCAGCTCGGTCTGGCTGAAGAGGCTCGGGCCGGCCGCCGCCGCGATCCCGGCCGGCGGCCCCGTGAGTCGCAGCTCCCTGGCGATCGGCTGCAGCTCGTCGCGGCCGAGCAGCGCCTTGGTTTCGCTCAGCCACGGCTGCGAGACGGCGATCGTCTCCGGAAGCTCCTCGATCCCCGGCGTGATGTCGCGGGCGAAGCGGCGCAAGAAGGGGAGCGTCTGGTTGGTGTGCAGCAGGGACGGCCGCGCCACCTCGAGGGTCGGAGCGAGCAGCCTCACCGTCTCGGCGAGGTTGTCCGACTCGGCCGCGAGGGCGCCGACGGTCGTGTTGAAGTTGGTGATCAGGCCCTTGAGCTGCTCCTCGTGGCCCCTCAGCGATCCGAAGACGTCCGCCTGCGCCGCCAGGAGCTGTGAGAGGTCATTGGGTGCGGTGCCGAGCAGCGCCTCGCTGACTATCGCCGAATCCCGCGCCGCGCTCGGGCCGTACTCGAACGAGTCGTTGATCGCCTGCGCCGCGCTCTCGCCCTGGACGTCGGGATCCTGGCCCCGGTCCTCGGCGGCGGTGGGCTTGTGGTTGAGAGCGGTCCCGTACCCGCGCAGCAGCTTCTGCAGGTTCTCGCGGTCGGGCGCCTGCAGCGCGGTCAGGATCTGGTCGAGCTGCACCGCGGTCGAGGTTTGGCTGATCGGAATCGTCCCGCCGTCGGAGAGCTCGGGCGAGCTTGGGCTGCCCACCTTCACGTCGAGGAAGAAGTTGCCCTCGAGGAAGATCCGGGGGCGGATCTCGACCTGCGCGTCCTCGTGGATCGGACGACCCTCGTCGTCGACCGTGAAGGTGACCTCGGAGACGTCGCCGACGCTGCGGATGCTCTTCACCTCGCCGACGCCCACCCCCGCGATCCGCACCGGCGAGTCCTTGCGGATGTTCGCCGCGTTCTCGAACACCGCCTTGACCTCGTACGCGGGCTTGAACGGGACCGACTTGGTCCACGCGAAGTAGGTGCCGATCAGGGCAAGGGCGATCAGGATCAGCGCGTTGCGCGTCCGGTGCGGCGGGTGGCCCTTGCGGTAGACCCGCTCGTCGTAATCGGCCTTCTTGGGGGGCGGCGCCGGTGTCATCGCTTGCCCCGCTTCGCCTTCTTGCCCTTCTTCTTCTTTTTCTTCTTCTTCTTCTTGTCCTTGCCCTTCGCGACGATCTGCTCGTCGGTGTTCGTGCCCTGGTTGCCCGGCACGTTGCCGAGCACGACGCTGGTGAGGTAGGGCTCGTTGCCCGCCTCGCACTCAAGCTCCTGCCCCGGTGCGGCGGTGTTCGGATAGGGGTTGAAGTGCAGGAAGTTGACGCCGCTCGGATCGTTCCCGTTTGCCGGCTGCGAGCTGGGGCCAACCTCGCTGTTGGGCGCGACGGGCGGGTTGAGGACGATGAAGCGCTGGTACTTGCCGATCCCGTCGCCGAGGACCAGGGTGCTGGCGACGTTGCGGAAGAGCAGTGAGCCGTAGTTGCAGATCGACTGCGCCGGCGTGACGAAGTTGAGGAAGGGTTGGAGCTGCTGCGCGAGGGAGTCGAGCGAGCTGATCCCCTGGCGGACGTTGGCGTTGTTGTTGAAGTCGAGCAGCGCCTGCGCGGTCGGGTCCAGTTGAGCGTTGAACGAGGGCGCGAAGCGCAGCGCCTTGACCCCGAGCGAGACGGCCTGGCCGGCGGCCTTCGAGCGTGGAGCGAAGACGTGGAAGCCGGGGCGGAGCTCGCTGAAGAGCTTCGCCGTGTTCGCGAGGAAGGGCCGGATCGTGGGAAGGGTGGCGATCGCCACGTCCTCGGTCTCCGGGCCCTTCGAGATCGCCTCCTGTATGAAGGGACGCGAGACGTCGGCGAAGGCCCGGAAGGTCGTCTCCAGGTCGACGAACAGCTGCCCCTGGATCTCAGCCACCGGGGCCGCCTCGGCCGCTGCCGCCGAGAGGCCGGAGACGAACTGGCTGAGGCCGGTGGAGGGCGAGGCCAGGTTCGCCATCACCGGCTCGAGGCGCTCGACCAGCGGGCCCAGCTCCCCGATCACCGCGTTCAGAGCCACCCCCCTGCCGGCGAGGGCGTTGCCGAACTCGAGCAGGTTCGACTGGATCGCCGCCCGGGTGGGGTCGTCGAACGTGTTGAAGACCTCGTCGATCTCGACCGGCTCCGGCGTCGCCGCGGAGAGGGGCATGGTCGAGCCGGGCGCGAAGCCCTCGCCCGAGCTGCCGCGGCTGATCTCGAGGTACTTGAGGCCGAGCGCGGAGCGGGAGCGGACGACCACGGTGGAGTCCTCCGGCAGCTCCTCGAGATCCTGGTTCAGCTCCATGTCGACCTTGGCGCTGACCGAGCCGTCATCGTGCTGGACCGGCTCGATCGCCTTGATCTGGCCGACCCGGATGCCGCCGATCCGCACCTCGTTGCCGGGGACCATCGAGTTGGCGTTCGGGATCTCGGCGGAGAGCTTGTAGGTCGGGACGAAGGGCAGTCCCTGGTTCGCCTGGTAGGAGAGGAAGACGGCCACCACGACCACCAGCACGGTGACCGCGCCGACCAGGGTCGGGCTCGCCGCCAGGGTGCCGACGCGACCGCCCCTCATGCGCCGCTCCCCAGCAGGTAGCGGAGGAAGGCGTTCGCCTGCCGAATCGAGGCGCGGTCCCCGCCCTGGCCGCCGGGCCGCTCCTGCCCGTCGGTCTCCTCGTACTCAGGCTCGGCCGGTGGCGACCCCAGCGGCGGCACCAGCTGGTCGATCGGTGGAATCTGCTGGACCTGCGGCGGCACCGGCGCGGCCTGCGGCGAGTATTCGATCCCGCCGGTCCTCTTCTTGGCCTTCTTCGCCTTGCGGGCCTTTCGCCCCTTTTTCTTCTTCTTCTTCTTCTTCTTCTTCTTCTGCTTCGGAGTGGCGATCGGCTCGAGGAAGATCGCCTCGCACCCGGAGAAGACGGCGGGCTGGTAGTCCTGGCACTGGGTCACCTGCAGCACCGCGCGCTGGAAGTGACCGAAGGAGTCGAAGCCGTTGATGTTGCCGACGGTGTTGTAGATGAACTCCATCAGGTACTTGAAGCCATCCGTGCGAGCGAAGGTGTCGAGCAGGGCCGAGGCGTCCTGGGCGGTGGGGCCGGTGCGCTGCCCGACCACGTTGAGCTGCTGCAGCACGGGGTTCGCGGCGACCAGCTTGGGGCCGGCGGACTGCGCGGCGTCGCCGAGCGTGTCGAAGGCCGGAATCGCCAGGCCGGCGAAGGGCTTCAGCTTCACCGTCGCCTTGCTGATGTGCTTGGCGGAGGTGTTGAGGTCGGTCGCGAGCGGCACCCCCTGGTCGGTGAAGTCCCTCAGCTTCGCCATCGTCAGTCGAACCTGCCGCAGGGTGCGCGGGAACTTCTGCAGACCCTCCTCGAGGTCGGCCCCCCGCTCGGCGGTCGCCTGCCCGGCGATCGCCGCGTTGCGGAGGAAGCCGGTGATGCTGGCGCGATTGCGGGCGAGCGGCTCGAGCACGGTGTCGCCGTTGGAGGCGAGGCTGGCGAGCTGGCGATTCTGGAGGGCGAGGATCTTGAGCACCCGGTTGGTCTCGCGCAGCGCCGGGTTCGCCCGGTCGATCACCTCACCGAGGTCCTCACCGCGCGCCGCCAGGCCGGCGCCGAGGTCGTTGAGGATGATCCGGAACCGGTCGCGGTAGGGAGCGCGCTGGATGTTCTGAATCAGGTCGATGTCGACGCTCTTGCCGTTGTTCTCGAGCGGCAGCAGGCGCTGGCCCTCGCCCGGCTCGCCGTCGGGGATCTCCTCGAGCTCGGGCGGCGGCGGTGAGCCGGGCGCGCGCGGCTGGGTCGGGTTGCAGTCGATGAACTTCTCGCCGATCAGCGATTGCGGCCGGATGATGCAGCTGGCGTCCTCGCGGAAGTCCTTGAAGCCGTCGTCCTCGATCTTCATCACGACCACGGCCTTGCCCGGGACCGGGTGCGGCCCGCCCTCGAGGCTGGCGATCTCCTCGTCGTTGGTAACGTCGACCGACTCCACCACCCCGACCGCGGCCCCCGCCACCCGGACCTCCTCGTCCTCGACGATGAAGGCGCCGTTGTCGAAGATGCCGCGAACCCGGTAGTCCCCGCCGCTGCCGGCTCCGATCGCGCCGGGGATCACGATCAGCAGCGCGACGACGAGCACCGCTCCGGCTATCGCGAGGACCCGCCTCATGGGCCGAGGGGGAGGTCGGTTGCGGTGCAGTCGCCCGGCGGGGCGGGGCTGCTCAGCCCGCTGCCGGGCCAGGCGGGAGCGACGAACGGATTCGAGGCGTCGGTGGCGGGCTGGATAATGCCGCCCGGGCAGCGGTGGAAGACCTTCCGGTTGGCGCCACCGAAGGGCCCGTAGTCGGTGAAGGTCTGGTTGGCGGGGATCGGGTTGAGGTTGCCCGTCGCAGCGGGACACTCTGGCGAGGCGGAGGCGCCGCCGTCGTAGCAGAACACCCCGAGCCCGGCGGGCTCCACCCGCGCGTAGTGGCCGTCGGCGTCGTAGTAGGCGGTGACCTGTCCCAGCCTCGAGACCGCGCCGAGCAGATCCGGCGTGTAGGCGCGCAGGAAGCGGAGGTTGTCGTTGGAGTCGATCATCGCCTGGACCGAGGGCGGGATCGACCGGGCGCCGGCGCTCTGCACGGCCGGCAGCTTGGCGAAGGCGTCGGCGAGGTCGTTGTTCTTGCCCCTCAGGTTGACCGCGCGCCGCAGGTCCCGGAAGACCGGACGGGACCTGAGCAGCACCGGCTTCAGCTGCCGCAGGAAGGGAGCGAGGTTCTTGGTGTTGTCGCGGAGGGCGGCGACGAAGGGATCGAGGTCGTCGAGCGCGCCCCGCAGGTTGAAGAAGGTCGTGTTCGCCTGCCGCAGCGCCGGCGGCAGCGCCACCAGGGTGCGGTCAAGGGCCTCGTTCTGGGAGGCGATCGCCCCGAGGGCCTCGTTGGTGTTCGAGGTCAGCGCCGAGAGGTCGTCGCGGCGCTCGGCGACCGCGCTGACCACGTTGGCGCCGTTGACCAGGAAGTCCGCCAGCACCCGCTCGTCGCGAACCAGCTCCTGCAGCAGCCTGTCGGTGGCGACCAGGGAGGGGCTGAGGTACTTGTAGGTCTCGTTCGCCTCCTCGGCCCGGCCGGCATAGATCGTGGCGGAGCCCTGGATGATGTCCTGGAGCCCCTTGCGCTCGGGCTTGCGGAGCGTGTTGAACAGCTGGTCGAGGTCGACCGGGCTGGTCGTGTCGACCTGCCGGATCACCGAGCTGTCCGCCAGCTCGGGGGCGTTGTCAGGTCCCGGCTGGATCGAGATGTAGCGGTTGGCGATCCCGGAGAGGGAGGTCGCCCGGATGACCGCCTCCGAGCCCTCGTGCAGGGGTCGGTCGACGCTGATCTTGACCTCGGCCTGCCCGTCGTCGTTGAGCTTGATCTCGTCGACCGTGCCGACCGGGACGCCGCCGATCAACACCTGGTTCCCGCTGACGAGCTGGCCGCCCGTCTCCATCAGCAGCCGGTACTGGGTCCCGCCGCCCCCGCTGAAGAGGAGCAGATAGATGATCGCGATCAGGACCAGGATCAGCGCCCCGATCGCCGCCACGCGCCCGAACCCGCCCCCTGAGCGAACCGCCTGGGGCGAAGTGGCTTCAGCGTCCGGGGTCACCGGCGCCCACCCCAGCACCCCGAAGTACGGTGACGGTCCCTCAGAACACCCTTTCCGGTCCGGCTCTTACGGTCCCTGGTCGAAGCTGCTCCTCTCCTCGCGCGATCCTATCCAAGCCCCCGGTGGCCGCATGGGTAATTAGCCGTACATTCCGGGCGGTTAACGGGCCCTTAATCGGCCTCTTTCTGCCCGCTTCGCCGCTTCCCTGCCGCCGGATCGGATCGGTCCCCGAGAACGGAAAGAGCCCCGCCGAGGGCGAGGCTCCGAGAGGCACCGCTACCGGGATTCGAACCCGGGTTTCCGGACTGAGAATCCGGCGTCCTAGTCCCCTAGACGATAGCGGCGCGGGTGCTGTCCAACGGCGGCGTTTGTGGCCGCCGGTCTGATCCTGGGCAGTGTAGCCAAGCGTCTTCTGCCCTTCGACGGGCCGGACCAATCCCCCGGGATGGCACTGACCGTCGGCCGTTCCATCCGGTTCGAGCGCCACCATACGAACGTAGGTTCGACGCCATGAACCGGGGCAGGAGGTCGAGATGAGCTGCGGCGGGCTGTACATTTCGGGCTACCACGCGGCTGTGGAGGAACGGCAGACTCGCGTGCTTCAGGAGCACGTGTCCGAGAGGACGTGTGGGTTCGAATCCCACCAGCCGCACTCTTAGGGACGCTGAGACGCACAGTCGGGAGATCGTCACCGAGGCTCTGAGGCTTCGGGACGAGGAGGGATTCGGCGCTCGGCGGGTCGCTCGTCGGCTCGGGATCCCTCCGGGCACGGTGCGCGACTGGCACGCCGGCAAGTTGCCTCGCCACTCTCGCACAACGACCCGCGACGGAGATCCCATTCCCGACGCCTGCCCCGTCTGCAACCAGGCCGTGCATCAGTACGACGCCCTCCCGAGCTCCTATGTCTATCTGCTTGGCCTCTACCTCGGCGACGGATCCATCTCGAGCCACCCACGCAGATCTGGCTGGCTGATTGGCAGCAGCAGCTCGCCGAGCGCTGGCCCCAGGCCCTTCTTCGCGGCATGATCCAGTCAGACGGCTGCCGGTTCGCGAACAACCGCGGCAAGTCGGATTCGTGGTCGGCTCCGCGTTACTCGTTCGGAAACGTCTCCACGGACATCACAAGCATCTTCTGCACGGCCTGCGATCTGCTCGGACTGCGCTGGACCGCGGCGTTCCCGAAGGACGAGCGGAAGGCGGTGACGATCTACGTCTCGCGGAAGGACGACGTCGCGACGATGGACGGGTTCATCGGGCCGAAGCGCTGATCCGCGGCGTGACCTGGCGCTCTAGGAATGATTGCAGCCCTCTGACCCGGTTGAGGGTTGGCGGAGGACTCTCGAGGTGCGATCGAGGGTAGGAGGCCGGCGCCGGGCTCAGCCCGGGACGGGCTCGGCCGGCTCGGCCATATCTTCGATCCGCTCGACTGGAGCGGGGGTCCCGAGCGCGAAGCCCTGCGCCTGATCGACCCCGAGCTCCTCGAGGGTCTGCAGGGTGGCGACGTCCTCCACCTTCTCCGCCACCGTCAGCTGCTCGAACTCCGCGGCGAGCCGGACGATCGCCCGCACCACCTCGCAGCTCGCCCGGTCATGGAGCAGGTCCCCGGTCAGCTCGCCGTCGATCTTCAGGTAGCTGATCGGCAGGTCGCGGACGAAGGTGAGCCGGTGGTCGCCCCGTCCGAAGTCGTCGAGCGCCAGCCCGCAGCCGAGCTCGCGCACCGCCCAGGCGAACTCGCGGCTCGCGCCCTGGTCGCGAACCAGCTGGGCCTCCCTCACCTCGAACACGATGCCGCCGGGCAGCACCCCCTCGGAGGCGAGCCGCGCGCGGACGAACTCCGGGAACTCGCCGTTGATCGAGTGGTCGGAGACGTTCACGTTCACCCTCCACCCGTTTCCGGCCAGGCCCGCCGCCGCCCTGACGACCCAGCGGTCCACCTCCCGGATCGGCCCGTATGCCTCGATCAGGTCGAGGAACTCGCCGGCGCCGATCACGCGGCCGTTCTCGCGCATCCGCAGCAGCAGCTCGTGGCGGATGACGCGGCCGTTGGAGAGCTCGAAGATGGGCTGGGCATAGAGGGAGAAGCCGCCGCCGTAGAGGGCGTCGCGGATACGGCGCAACCGCTCCAGGTCGGGCAGCTCGACCTCCTTTTCTCGCTGCTTGGTCACGGGCTTCTGCACCCCAAGCATCGCGGGCCCCGTGAGCGGCCGCAAGAGGAGGAACTACGCCCGGCGATCGGGGGGAACTACTGACTGGCCGCCCCGATCGCTGCCGCCGCTCAGCGGCCCTCGAGGTGCCGCAGCGCCGAGCGGGCGGCGTTGTAGCCGTTCATGCCGTGCACGCCGGCCCCCGGGGGGGTGGCGGCCGAGCAGATGACGACGCCAGGGATGCCGGTCCGGTAGGGATCGATCGCGACTCGGGGCCTGAACAGCACCTGCACGGGAGTGTTGGCGCCGGTGATGATGTCGCCGCCGAGGTAGTTGGAGTTGTAGGCGGCCAGGTCGGCGGGGGCCCGCACGGAGGTGGCGGTGATCCGCTCGCGGAAGCCGGGGGCGAAGCGCTCGATCTGGTCGAGGATCGCATCGGTCGCGTCCCGGTCGTAGCCGCTCGGCACGTGGGCATAGGACCAGACCGGATGGAGGTCGCCGCTGGAGCGTTCCGGGTCCGCCAGGTACTGCTGGCCGACCAGGACGAAGGGGCGCTCCGGCATGCGACCGCGATTGACCTCCCGCTCCGCCTCCACCACCTCCTCGAAGCTCCCCGCCGCGTGGACCGTCCCCGCCCTGCGGCAGGCCTCGTTCGTCCACGGCACCCCTCCCTCCACGGCGAGGTCGAGCTTGAAGGCACCCGGTCCGTGGCGGTAGCGACGGTAGGCGCGGGCGATCCGTGCCGGGAGGCGCTCGGCGGCGATCTCGGCCACCGCCCGGGGCGCCAGGTCGAACGCCACCACATCGGCCTCGGACAGCTCCGCCAGCGAGCCGACCCGGCGGCCGGTCTCGATCCTGCCCCCGTGCTCCTTGAGGGCCGAGGCGAGGGCGTCCGTGATCGCCCCCGATCCCCCCCTGGCCACCGCCCACCCGTAGCGGTGACCCGCCGCGATCAGGGCGCAGCCGACCGCCGAGCTCATCAGCCGGTTGAGCGGGCTGATCGCATGGGCGGCGACGCCGCCGAACAGGGCTCGGGCCCGCGGACCTTCCCAGCTGCGAGCGAGGAGCGTCGCCGGCGCCGCGGCCGGGAGGCCGAAGCGGGCGAGTCGCAGGGGATGCCTCGGCAGGTGGACGACCGGGCGCATCAGATCCTCGTTGAGGGAGTCGAGGTGCCGCGAGGAGGAGCCGAACAGCCGCCGCCAGGAGCCCCCGTCCTCCCCCAGCCCGGCGGCCGTCCGCTCGATCGACTTCAGCATCACCCCGGCGGTGCCGTCGTCGAGCGGGTGGGCGAGGTCCACCTCCGGCCAGCGCCACTCGAGCCCGTGCCGCTCGAGGCCCAGGGAGTTGAGAAAGGGAGAGCCGACCGCCATCGGGTGGGTGGCAGAGCACTCGTCGTGGAGCAGTCCGGGCAGGGTCAGCTCGCCGGTCCGGGCCCCGCCGCCGATCCGCTCGGCCGCCTCGAGCACCGTGACCGAGACCCCCTCGCGGGCGAGGGCGGCCGCGCAGGCGAGCCCGTTCGGGCCGGAGCCGACGACGATCGCGTCGCTCAAGCGACCGGGACCGGCTCCGGCTCGCGGGCTCGCCCCCGCTCGACCTCGACCGGGAACTCGAACGACTCGTCGAGCCAGGGCGAGGCGTTCACCATGTCGGCGACCGCGACCGAGCCCGTCTCGATCAGGCCTGTGGCGGCGTCGTAGATCTCATAGCGCTGGCGGCCCCGGCCGCGGGCGGTCGGCTCCGACTCGAGCACGATCACCCGGACGTCCCCGGGCTCGAACGCGCAGATCTCCTGCACCGCGTCGAGCAGCTGCTTGTCGTGGAAGTGGCCGTCGCCGAAGTTCCAGCCGTTGACGATGTTGGAGATCAGCTCGCCCTCGCGGGCGTCGTAGTCGTCGACCTCGTCCACGGCGTGCGGGAGCAGCGCGTTGAGCGCCCGCCCGTGCGCGTGCAGCGCGCGGAAGCCGAGTCCCTTGTTGAGCAGGTACTCGGCCATCTCGGGGTCGTAGAGGTCTCCCACCTGCTCGACGATGATCCGCGCCGCCTTGGGGATCTCGGTGTCGAGCTTCTCCTCCGCCCCGCTCCCCTTCCGGAAGAGCCACTGGGTGGTGGCCCAGTTGCCGGCGTAGTAGCGCATCGAGGGCAGGAACGAGATCTTGTCCGGCCGGATCCCCCCAAGGATCGGCAGCCCGAGGCAGAGGATCGCGATCATCGCGATCAGCAGCGGGTCGTCGAGGTTGGAGAGGGGCACGTCGCCGTGGTGCCCGAACAGGAAGACGATCCCGAAGATCATGAACAGGTTCCACTCCAGCGGCACCGCGAGCGGGAACATCGAGGTGATGTTGAGGTGGAAGAGGATCATCCCGACGATCGCGATCGCGCGGACCACATCGTTGTCCACGGTGAGCAGCAGCAGCGGCCAGGTGAACTCCTGCACGGTGCCGAAGTGCGCGATCGCGGCCGAGAGCCGCGAGGGCCGCATGTCCTCGGGGTAGTCGCGCCAGAGCCTTCGCTTGAAGCCCTTGAAGCGGTTCCAGGGCGCGTTGCTGATCATCACCGAGACGACGAAGGGGAAGTGGCTGTTCAGCTTCGAGGAGGCGGCCGCCCACCAGATGAAGACGAAGATGAACTGCCAGGCGACGATCCACTGGTCGACCGGGAAGAGACCTACCGCAAGCATCGTCCCGTAGATCTCCGGCCGGGCGCCCAGGAAGGAGACCTTGTCCCGCAGGCCGAGCAGGATCAGCAGGCCGAGCAGCACCGCGATCCCCTCCGGTGGCAGGCGGCCGGCGGAGAGGCCGGCGGACTGCTCACCGGAGGCGGCGAGCAGGAAGACCGCCGCCGCGATCACCCCCGCGTAGAGCGAGACGTCGATGACAGTGCGCCGGTTGCCCGCCGTCAGCGGCACCTTGTCCGGCCACGGCGGCAGGCGGATCCTGCCGGGCCTCAGCCAGTAGAGCGGTCCGCCGATCGGGGGCATGAAGCGGAAGCTGAGCGGCATCGAGCCGGCGCCGAGCCCGAGAATCTCCCAGAGCAGGGTCCACGCCGCGAACTTCTGGAAGACGATCGGCTCGGTCCACCAGTCCTCGATTTCGCCGATCCCACCGAGGCCCGGGGTCAGCGAGATCACCAGGAAGGCGCCCGCGACGTAGATCACCAGCTTCACCGCGTAGAGCAGGTACGCGAACCCGGGTGAGCCGAACCCGTTCAGCCCCCAGTCCTGCACCAGCGGCTTCAGGCGCTCGAGGTGCGGCTTGCGCTTCCACTCCTCGAGCTCGAACGGCGGTGGTGAGGGCTCGATGAATCCCATGAGCGAGGCCCACCGAACCCTACCTCGCGGACGTTGAATCGGCCGGCTTCGCCACCGGAGCGCGGCCACGAGCGGCCGCCCTTCCCTTCGCTCCGGTCTGGAGCGGCCTGGTGGCCCCTAGGGAGGGCCGCCCCAGCCGTTCGCGTAGCAGGGGCGGGCGACGCCGCCGTCGCTGCACGGGTTGACCAGCTCCCCGCCGTTGCGGAGGAAGGCCGACTTCTGGATGCGGCCGAGCGGGTCGTTGCGCGGGTAGCCGTGCGGGTCCTCCCCGAAGCCCTGATCCGGACGGGGCGGGATGTTCTCGTTCGGCGGAGTCGCGGTGCCTCCCGGGAATCCGATCGGGCCGCCGTCCCAGTAGACCAGCGCCGAGCCGCCGAAGGGGAAGGACGGGACCGCCGGCAGGCCGAAGAGGGGGTCGGAGCCGTCGAGCTCCCAGTGGCGGCCCGGGTCGAGGGCCGGCTGGTAGACGGAGGCGCCGATCGTCCGCGCCTCGACCTCCGCCGTGACGTTGGCGACCTGGTGATCGCCGAAGGCGACGTGGAGCAGGACGTCGTGGCTGGGCGTGTTCGGCAGCGGGTCACCCGTCATGTGATGGGCGTAGCCGTTCGCCTCGCCGCGATCCCAGAGCATCTGGATCAGCGAGATGATCAGCGGCCGCTCCAGCTCGTTCGGGTAGTTGTCGTAGAGGCCGAGCGGGGTGTCGTCGGGGACGCCCGCGACGCAGAGCTCCTCCACCAGCTGAGCCAGGGTCGGCTCCGGGATCTGATCCGCCTGCTCGCAGATCGCGTCCTCGACCTCCTCCCCGAACTGCCCCTCCGCGTAGGGCTCGAAGTCGACGCTGCGCCGCAGCAGGGTCGAGTAGTTCATCCCGGGCACGCCGAGCACCGCGCGCTGGAAGTCGGGCGCGACCGCGGTCAGGCTGCCGCCGAGGATGCCGCCCTGGCTGTTGCCGTCGTAGAAGAGCTGTCCGGTCTCGATCACGGGGTCGGGATTCGAGTCGGCGTCGGGACCGTCGGGGCCCTGGAAAGCGGGGTCGGTGGCGAGCCCCTGTGGGTGCGCCATCAGCCGCCCCAGGTAGAGGAAGTTCAGGACCCCCTGCTGGCTGCCGTCGGCGAGCAGCGGGAAGAGCGAGAGGTCCTGGAGGATGGCGAGGATGTTTGGGATGTTCTGGGCGGCGAACCCGTACCAGTCGGTGGCGCAGAAGGTGAAGTTGTGCTCGTTCGCCATCGCCCGGACGTTGCCCGCGTTGACCTCGCCGGCGGAGCCGAGCAGCCCATGGCCGTACAGCGACGCGCGGCCCGGGTTGGCCTCAGGGCCGTCGAGCGCCACTCTCGGGATCCGGCAGGTGAACTGCACCTCGGTGGTGCCGTTCTGCGCCGGCAGGCGGTCCGGATCGGTCCCGGGCGGGTAGTTGTAGGTCCCCCCGGCCGGGGCGCAGCCGTTGTTCATGAAACAAGGCACGGTCATCGTCCCGGTGACCCGACGGGCGATCCGGTCGTCCTGCTCCGCGGTCAGGTTCTCGACGGCGTCGATCGTGAATGCGGGAGGATCGCCCTGAATCGTCCCGTCGGCGAGATCCGCGTCCCCCAGCGCCTCGAAGGCCCGGTCGCGGATGCTCAGCATCCGCTCGCTCAGGTTGCGCTCGCTGGCGACCGTGAAGTCCCAGGAGAGGTAGAGGTTGGAGCGCTTCACCCTGGCCTTCCGCAGCAGCGAGAACAGCTCCTCCATGTGCGGGCGCCGCGCCTCAACCTCGGGCTGCGCGGTGATCAGGTTGTCTCGATAGACGCGGAAGGCGTCGGCCGGCTCGATCGCGTCCCCGTTCTCGTCCCTGAGGTCACGGAGCGCGACCACGTAGCGGGCGCCCTCCTCGAAGTTGACCAGGGGGCGGATCAGCAGGTTCACCTTGGCCCGGTTCTCCGGCGTGTCGGCCCCGCCCTCGGCCGGGTCAATCGGGTTGAAGTCGATCTCCGCCCAGACCGGGTGCCGCTCGCCGGTGGCGGCGTTGATCACGACGATCGGCTGGTCGGGATCGTCATAGGCGCCCGGGTCGTCGATCGAGACAGCGCCCGTGTTGGCGAAGGCCTGGGGGTTGTCGAGTCCCGGCACCCTGGTGACGATCATGTTGCCCGGGCTGAAGCCGTCGTTGCGGTTCTGCTCGGAGGGATCGATCGGCTTCACGGGGACCGGTGATCCCAGCGGCTGGTTGGCGGGCATCGAGAGCAGGTTGAGGTTGACCCGACGGCCGGTGTCGGTGGCGCCGTCCTCGACGGTGAAGTGGTCGTTGGGCCAGGGCTGCAGGCAGACCGCCGCGTCGAGGAAGTCGCAGCGATCGGAGTTGCCCGTGTCGATCGGGGGACCGGTGTAGGGCCGAGCCGGCGGAGTCTTGTTGCCCTTCCCTCCTCCCCCCGCGCCCTTGCCGGGATGCCCCGAGCCCCCTTTTTCAGGACGCGCGGCGTCGCCTGCGCTCGCCAGCAGAAGGGTCGCTAGGAGCCCGACCGCTGCAAGAGCCGGCAGCACACGTCTGGGTTTGGACAGCTGGCTCATCTCCCGTTTGCCCCGCCCCCGGCGGGATCGCGAAAACCCTAGACAATGCTCGCCCGGCCGGCGCCGGTCCGAGAGCCGGGCGCAACTTCCCGCGATCGCCGTCGTTACATTCCCGGACCCCATGCAGGGCTTCACCCGTACCCGCGCACAGAGGGCGGGCGCGATCCTCGCCGCGCTCACCGCGATGCTCACCCTCGCGCTGCTCGCGCGAGCGGACGTCGCGCGGGCGGCCAGCGCCAAGCCGAACGTCATCCTCTTCGTCACCGACGACCAGACCTTCCGGGACATGCTCGCCCTGCCGCGCACCCAGGCGCTGGTCGGCGGGACCGGCGCCACCTTCGAGAAGGCGTATGCCTCGATGCCCCTCTGCTGCCCGTCGCGGATCACGATGCTGACCGGCCAGTACGCGCACAATCACCGGATCCTCGGGAACACCCCGCCCTCGGGCGGATTCCAGCTCTGGAACGACGACAACTCCCTGCCGATCTGGCTGCAGAGCGCCGGCTACCGCACGATCCACATCGGCAAGATGCCGAACGGCTACGGCGACCCCACCTACGTGCAGCCCGGGTTCGGCCCCTTCCCCCTGAGGGGTGAGTTCTACGCCTTCGCCGGCCCCGGCTCCAGCTATTACGGCTTCACCCTCGACGAGAACGGGGTCCCGAAGCAGTACGGGCCGGACCAGTACCAGACCGACGTGTACGCGGACATCGCCTCCGACCGGATCGGGGACCACTTCACGCTCTTCCCCAACGACCCCCTCTATATGCAGGTGATGTTCTTCGCCCCGCACGACCCGAACACCCCGGCCATCCGGCATCAGGGCTACTTCGCCTTCGAACCGGTGCCCAAGGACCGCAGCTACAACGAGAAGGACGTCCGCGACAAGCCCGGCTGGGTCCGCCGGACGAAGCGCATGGGAGGCGGGCTGAGGGCGAAGATCACCGCGCGCTACCGCGGCCGGCTCGAGACCCTGCTGGCGGTGGACGAGGCGATCAACCGGATCATGAACCAGCTGGTGTCGAGCGGGGCGCTCGGCAACACCTACGTGATCTTCACCTCGGACAACGGCTTCATGCAGGGCCAGCACCGCCTGCACCAGGGGAAGTTCGTGCCCTATGAACCCTCGGTGCAGATCCCGCTGCTGATCCGCGGCCCCGGCATCCCCCCCGGGGGCGTGAGCAAGACGCTCGTCTCCAACGTCGACATCGTCCCGACCATCCTCGACGCGGCGAATGCGGCCCCCGGCCTGCCGCAGGACGGCCGCTCGCTGCTCCCCTACGCCGCCGATCCCCGCCGGGACAGCACGCGGCCGATTCTGCTCGAGACCGGTCCGCCGGGGGCGATCGGCGAGATCGCCAGGGCATCCGGCAAGCGGGTCCGGATCAGCAAGCACGTCAAGAACCTCGACCTCGACGGGGCCGCCCAGATCGCCCGCGTGATCACCGCCCCGCGCTACCGCGCGATCAGGACCTCGCGCTACCTGCTGGTCAAGTACGGCGACAGCGGCCGCGAGCTCTACGACATGGCCGAGGACCCGCTTCAGGTCGACTCGGTCTACAAGGACCCCCGCTACCGCAAGGTCCGCCGGTGGCTGATCAAGAAGCTGGCCTTGCTCACCAGCTGCGTCGGCGAGGTCTGCAACCGCGAGCCCCGCAAGCCGCCGAAGCCGCTCAAGGAGAAGCCCAAGAAGGAGCAGTCCGAGAAGGAGCGGGCTCCCGCCGAGGGGCGATAGGGCCGATCACCCGCCTCCAGGGACATCGAAGCGAACATACCTGCCCGGGTAGGGTCCGGGCATGGCGCAGACGGCCAGCGTCGAGCAGGCCGCGGAGCGGCTAGAGCCCGAGGACGAGCTGGGGATCCCGCTCGCGGTCGGCCAGCCGCCGGCTCTGCTCGAGGCGCTGGGCAGGCGGACCGACTGGGAGAACCTGCGGGTCTACGGCGCGCTGCTCATGGTGGGCACCGAGCTCTTCAACCACCCCAACGTCCACTATCTCTCCGGCTACTACGGGCCATTCGAGCGAGCGCTGCGAGACGCCGGCGCCAACATCAGCTTCGCCCCGGCCGACTTCCGGCGCTTCGAGCCGCTCCTGGAGGAGCAGGCTCCGAGGGTGATGGCGACCGTCGCGACGCCGCCGGACCCGGACGGCTGGTGCAACCTCTCGCTGCACGCCGGCGGCACCCTGGCGGAGATCGTCCGCGCGGGTGAGGACCCGAACCGCCTCCTGATCGTCGAGACGTCGTCGAAGCTGCCCAGGACGAGGGGGCTTCCGCCCGAGCACCCGCACGCCCTCCACCTCGACCAGGTCGACCTGCTGGTCGAGGGCGACCGGCCCCCCCAGGCGCTGCCGGACCCCCCGGTCAGCGAGGTCGAACGGGCGATCGCCGAGCATGCCCGCGCCTTCATCCACGACGGCGCCACCCTTCAGACCGGCATCGGGGCGGTCCCCTCGATGATCGTCGCGTTGCTCGCCGAGGGCGAGGGCGGCGACTACGGGGTCCATTCCGAGATGTTCACCACCGGGCTGATGCACCTGCACGAGGCGGGCAAGATCTCGAACCGGAAGGGTCAGTTCGACGGCGTCTCGGTGGTGACCTTCGCCGCCGGCACGGAGGAGCTCTACACCTGGCTGGACGGCAACGACGAGGTCGCCTTCCTCCCGGTCGAGATGGTCAACTCTCCCGACGTGATCGGCCGCAACCGAGCGATGGTGACCATCAACGGAGCCCTGTCGGTCGACATCCACGGACAGGTGGTCGCCGACACGATCAACGGCCAGCAGTACTCGGGGATCGGCGGCCACGAGGACTTCGTCGCCGGGCCGGCGCTGTCGCTGGAGGCGCGTTCGCTGCTCTGCCTGCCCGCGACCACGGAGGTCGGCGGGAGGGTCGTCTCCCGGATCGTCCCCTGGTTCGACGCCGGCGCGGTGATCACCACACCCCGCCACCAAGTCGACGTGATCGTCACCGAGTACGGCGCGGCGGAGCTGCAGGGCAGGACCGTGCACGGCCGCGGCGAGGCGCTCGCCGCGGTCGCCCATCCGGACTTCCGGGACGAGCTGCTCGAGGCCGCCGAGCGCGCCTCGGGCGGCCGGGCGCCCTTCCCGGCGGAGGAGAGCTGATGGCCGCGCCCGAGAGAGAGCAGCCCTGGGGCGACTACTACCGCGAGATCTATGCGAAGGGCATGCTGGCGGGCGAGAAGCCGGCCCTGCCGATGGCCTGGGCCGAGCTCGAGCGTCGGGCCGAGGAGGCGCTCGACGACCGCGCCGTCGCCTACGTCTACGGCGGAGCCGGCAGCGAGGACACGATGCGGGCCAACCTGGAGGCGTTCCGCCGTTGGCGGATCGTGCCCCGCGTGCTGCGCGACCTCTCCCGGCGCGACCTCTCCGCCGAGCTGCTCGGCACCAGGATCCCGGCGCCGGTGATGCTGGCACCGATCGGCGTGCAGACGCTGCTGCACCCCGACGGTGAGCTCGCCTCGGCGCGGGCGGCCGCGTCGGTCGGGTTGCCGCTGATCGCCAGCACCGCCTCGGCGACCTCGATGGAGGAGATCGCCGAGGCGAACGGGGACTCGCCGCGCTGGTACCAGCTCTACTGGACCAACGACGACGCGCTCACCGCCAGCCTCGTCTCCCGGGCGGAGCGCTCCGGCTACGGCGCGATCGTGGTCACCGTCGACAACTTCGTCCCGGGCTGGAAACCCCGCGACCTGGCCCAGGCCTACCTTCCCTTCCTGGAGGGGATCGGGATCGCCCAGTACCTCTCCGATCCGGTCTTCCAGCAGGGACTCGAGCAGCCGGTCGACGAGGACATCGGCGCGGCGGTGGGCCATTTCCTCGGGGTCTTCAGCAAGCCGGACCTCACCTGGGAGGGGCTGGAGTGGCTGCGCGAGCAGACCTCGCTGCCGATTCTGCTCAAGGGGATCCTCCACCCCGACGACGCGCGCGAGGCCGCCCGCCGCGGCATCGCCGGGGTGGTCGTCTCCAATCACGGCGGCCGCCAGATCGACGGGGCGATCGCCTCCCTGGAGGCGCTGCCCCCGATCGTCGATGCGGTCGGGGATCAGCTCGCGGTGCTGCTCGACAGCGGCATCCGCTCGGGCGCCGACATCTTCAAGGCGCTGGCACTGGGCGCGGACGCGGTCCTGGTCGGCCGCCCCTACCTGTGGGGCCTGGCGCTCGACGGCGAGACCGGCGTGCAGACGGTGCTCCGCTGCCTGCTCGCCGAGCTCGACCTGACCATGGCGCTGAGCGGCTGCGCCACCACCGAGCAAATAGAGCCCGGGGCACTGCGTCGCGACCAGGTGGACCGGCCAGGCGGTTGACGCGCGGGGCTAGCCGAAAGGTTCTCCCGACCCTCTCCCGCACCTTGCGCTTGAGCACCTCCGCGAATCCCTCGCGCCGGAAGATGGTGGTGGCGTCGGCCGCGATCTGCTGCCTCCTCGGCGGCTGCGGCGGCGCGCTCGAGGACGAGGCGAGGAGGCAGGCGGAGGACGGCACGTCGCCGGGAGCCGCGGACGACTCAGGGGATTCGGCTGCGGGCGCGCCCCGACCGGAACGGGCTCGCTGCCCCGCGGAGCTGAGGGGATGCCGCGCCGCGGAGGGCGTGGTCATCTTCGTCGAGGCGGTGGATCCCGACGGGGACGGGGATGCCCACTTCGTCCTCTCCAGCCGCGAGGGGATAACCGCGCCGGGGATCACGGTCGTCGACGTGCGGCGCGATCTCCGCCCGCGCCCCCTCCCCGGCCGCGGCGACCGGATCAGCGCCGCGGGGCCGGTCTACCCGGGCTCCTACGGCCAGCGCCAGATCGAGGCGGTGGTGGTGAACACGGCATACACTGAGCCGCGATGAGGCTGCCCCGGGTCGCGATCGCGATTGCCGTGACGGCGGCGCTCGGGGCCGCCCTTCCGGCGAGTGCGGACGTCTCGCGCACCGCCCGCTTCGACTCCTTCGGCCAGCGGGTCGGCTGCGGCGTCCAGCTCAAGCAGCTCGGCGGGATCAGCTGCTTCTCCGAGGCGCTTCCCGCCAAGGAGCTCGACGGCTACATCGAGCTGCACGCCCACGGCGATCCGACCACCGGCGAGCGCGGCGACTCGCCGTGGCGCAACGGAAGATCGACGACGCTGCGCCCGGGGGACAGCTGGAAGCGGGCCGGGGTGAGGTGCCATCGCTTCAAGAAGCTGCTGCGCTGCAAGAACCAGGACGCCAACGGCTTCATCCTGACCCCGAAGGCGTACAGCGTGTTTTGAGTCGGGTTGCTCCTCGGCGCAGCGGGCGGAGCAGCCTCGCATGATCGACGAGCGGCTGATCAGGGCGCTGCACGTCGAGGCGCTGCGCCGCGACCAGCTCCACGCCGAGCGCGAGCCGCACCTGCTCTTCCAGGCCTCGACGATCGGCGCGCTGCTGGGCGGCGCCTATGAGGGCGACGTCAGCTTCGGCGAGCTCGCCAAGCACGGCGACCTCGGCCTCGGCACCCTCAACGCCCTCGACGGCGAGATGATCGCCCTCGACGGCCGCTTCTACCGCGCCGACCTCGACGGCGGCGTCAGCGAGGTCGCCCCAGCGACCCGCACCCCGTTCGCGGTGCTCACCTGGTTCCAGCCGACGGTCGAGCTGGAGCTCGCCGGGCCGCTCTCCCACGAGCAGCTGGTCGAGCGCCTCGACGCCGCCCTGCCGCCCGGGACGCAGGCCTGCGCGGTCCGGGTCGACGGCTCCTTCGAGCTGATCCGGGCGCGCTCTGTGCCTCGGCAGTCCCC
>JBOGZI010000064.1:0-9790 GCA_050697275.1 Solirubrobacterales bacterium
GGGAGGGGTGCCCGTCGCCCGGCCAGGGGGCGAGGACGAGCAGGATGCGGGAGTCCTCGAGCGCCGACACCTCGCGGCGCTCGGCGGGGTCGAAGATGGTGAGCAGCCCTGGCCCGCCCTCCGCGTCCTCGCCGGACGGAGTGGTGATCCCGACCTTGCCGTCGATCACCAGGATGAAAGCCCGCTCGTGGACCTGGTGCTCCTGGAGCTGCTCGCCCTTGGGCAGGTTGATCACGATCGCCCGGCCCTCGGACTCCGAGTCCAGCACCTGTGGTTGGTGGGGATCCACCTCGAGCTCTCTCAGGTTCCAGCTCTCCATCGGCAGGGACTCTAATAGCCGCGTAGCCGTGAGGTGAAACGGCCCGGCCGGCGAGGAGCGGCGTCGGGTCTACCCTGCGCAGCGCGATGGTGATCGCGATCGACGGCCCCGCGGGGGCAGGAAAGTCGACGGTGGCACGGAGCGTCGCGGCGGCGCTCGGCTTCACCTACCTCGACTCCGGGGCGATGTATCGCTGCGTCGCCCTGATGGCGCTGCGCACCGGAGCGGACCTGGGCGACGGCGACGGCCTCGGCGACCTGGCCCGGGCCCTCGAGATCGAGGCCACCGGCGGGAAGGTCCTGGTGAACGGCGTCGACGTCACCGAGGCGATCCGCGAGGACGAGGTCTCGGCGGCGGCGTCGCAGGTGTCCGTTCACCCCCAGGTCCGGGAGGCGATGGTCGAGCGCCAGCGCGAGCTGATCGACTCCGACCGCTACGTGGCCGAGGGCCGTGACATCGGCACCGTGGTCAGCCCCGACGCTCCACTCAAGGTCTTCCTCACCGCCAGCGAGGAGGAGCGGGCGCGCCGCAGGGCCGCGGAGAGCGGGGAGCCGGACGCACCCGTCCGCGAGGCGATCCGGCAGCGCGATCGGCGCGACACCGAGCGCCGCCACGGGGCGCTCCGGCCGGCGGAGAATGCGGTCGAGATCGACACCACGGACCTGAGCGTCGCCCAGGTGGTGGCGCGGGTAGTCGAGCTGGCGGGCGAGCGGGGGCTGGCGTGAAAGGCTCGGTCCCGCCGACGAGAGGCCCGTCGCGGCGCGCGGCGGTCGCCGTGGTCGGCTTCCCCAACGCCGGCAAGAGCACGCTGATCAACCGGCTGGCACGGAGCAGGGAGGCGGTCACCGACCCGGAGCCCGGTGTGACCCGGGACCGGCGGGCGCTGAGCTGCGAGTGGAACGGCCTCGAGTTCGACCTGATCGACACCGGCGGCGTCGACCTCGCGGACGCCGACGAGCTGGCGCGCGCCGTGCAGGCCCAGGCCCGGGCGGCGATGGAGGAGGCCGACCTGGTGCTGATGGTGGCGGACGCTCGCGCCGGGCTTGGTCCGGGTGACGCGGAGCTCGCCGACCTGCTGCGCCGCTCGGAGAAGCCGGTGCTGGTCGCCGCCAACAAGCTGGACCGCACCGAGGACGAGCCGCTCGCCGCGGAGCTCAACGCGCTCGGGCTGGGCGAGCCGTTTCCCGTCTCCGCCGCCCATGGCCTCGGCACCGGGGACCTGCTGGACCGGATCACGACGGAGCTCCGGCCTCGGGTCGGGGAGGCGCCCGAGGAGGCCGAGGCTCCGCCCCGGATCGCGATCCTCGGGCGGCCCAACGTCGGCAAGTCGTCGCTGCTCAACGCCCTGCTCGGCTCCGAGCGGGTGATCGTCTCGGAGCGGGCCGGGACGACGCGCGATCCCGTCGATACCGAGCTGGAGCTCGACGGCCGCCGCGTGACGCTGATCGACACGGCGGGCCTTCGTCGCCGGGGCAAAGTGGGCGGCAGCGTCGGCTATTACGCCCAGCTCCGCGCCGAACGCGCCGCCGAGCGCGCCGACGCCGCGATCGTCGTCTGCGACGCCTCCGAGGGGGTGACCGCGGAGGACCTGCGGGTCGCCGAGGTCGCGATGCGCGCCGGCTGCGCCACCGTGATCGCCCTCAACAAGTGGGACCTGGTATCCCGCGGCGGCTCCTCCGCTTCGCGTCCGGGGTCGCCCAGGACGGACCTCGACGACGCCAGGGCCCGGGTGCAACGCAAGCTCCGGCTGCGACCGCCCCTGCTCACCTGCTCCGCCCTCACCGGCCGGGGCACGGACGCGGTGCTGCGAGAGGCGGTCGCGCTGGCAGAGCGCGCCGCGGAGCGGATCACGACCGGGGAGCTGAACCGCTTCGTCCACGGCGTGGTGGCGGAGACCCCGCCGCCGCAGCGCCGCGGCCGCCGGCTGCGCCTCTACTACGCGGCCCAGGTCGGGCGCCGCCCCCCGCGCATCGCGATCCAGGTGAACGATCGGGGGCTGATCTCGCGCGACTGGGCGTTCCACCTCGAGAACCGCCTGCGTGCGTCCTACGGCCTGCAGGGGGTTCCACTGGTGATCGACTACGTGCCGCGCCGGCGCCGCACGGAGCGAAGCGCCCCGAGGGCGGGCCGGGTATAAGGACGGGCTCGTGCCGCGCCGACCTCGACTCCCGCGACCGAAGCTGCCCCGGCCGAAGTTCCTGCGCCGTCGCGCTGCGAGGGCGGCGGAGAAGGCCGAGGCGCAGCCCGAGATGGAGACGGTGCTGGACACCAAGCCGTCTGTCGAGGAGGAGACCGCGTCGGAGGTAGAGCCCGGGGCTGAGCAGGAGCGGACAACCGACGAGGTTCCGGCGGTCCAGAAGCCGAAGGCGGACAAGAAGGCGAAGAAGAAGGGAAGGAAGGCAGAGAAAAAGGCGGAGAAGGCAGATAAGAAGGCGCAGGAGAAAAAGGCGAAGCAGAAGAAGGGGAAGCGGCGGCTGCGGTTGCCCCGGCCGAAGCTGCCCGGCCGCCCGAAGCTGCTGAGGCGCCCGAAGCTCCCCGACGATCTCTGGTTCCGCTTCGTGACGCGCCTGCGCGCGGTCTACTACTGGTTCCGCGAGAAGGCGCAGCATCTCTGGCGCCGGCTGCGCGGCGCGGGGCAGCGGATCGAGGACTTCTGGACGACCCGCTCGCCCGCGACGCGGATGCGGCTGCTGGCGGTGGCCGGCGTCGCCGCCCTCTATCTGCTCGTCAAGCTGACCCCGCTCCCCGGCGTGCCCTGCGAGATCTCGGCGAAGGAGTGCGCGCCACCCAACGAGACGATCGCCTACGCGCCCGCGAACACCGTCCTATACGCCCAGCTGACCGCGGACCGCGACAGCCGCCAGCACGAGCTGGCCGGCGAGCTGGGCGAGCGGCTGCCCGCCGCCGCCGCCCTGGCCGACCAGCTCGCCTCGTCCCTCCCCAGCCCCTCCGGCACCCCGATCAGCCTGAGCGGGGACGTCCTGCCCTGGGCCAAGGACGACGTGGCGCTGATCCTGATCCCGGCTCCCGGAGGCACCTCGCTCCCGGTCTTCGTCGCGGGCGTCGACGACAGGCAGGCGGCCGAGCAGTTCCTCGCCGGGATCGCGCCGTCGGGCAAGCCCAAGCGGAGCGAGCAGCAGGGCGATCCGATCAGCGTCTACCCCGGCGGCTTCGCGACCGCTTTCGACGGCGAGCGGGTCGCCTTCGGCACGGAGAGCGCCGTCCGCGTCGCGCTCGACGCGGAGGCGGGCCGCATGCCCGGGCTGGAGGACTCCGACCGGGACGACGCCCGCGACGCGCTCCCCGAGGTCCGCTTCGCCGAGGTCTACCTGTCCCGGGCCGGGGTGCAGCGGTCGCTGACCGGTGGCGGCGCCGGGGCGACCCAGCTAGACACCTTCGTCGACTACGGCGCCACCACCGGGATGGCCGTGTCGGCGTCGATTCGCGACGACGGGGTCGAGGTGAACCTGGTCAGCGAGCTCGACGAGAAGCTGCTCGCCCAGAGCCCGACCGTGTTCTCGACGCTTCCGAAGTTCGACCCTCGGCTCACCGGGGAGGCGGGAAGCCGCGCCCTCGCCTACGTCGGCGTCGGGGAGATCGGTCCGACCCTCACCGAGGTGCTGGCGAGCGCGGGCCAGCAGGCGCAGGGCCTGGCCGGCTCGATCCGGGTGCTGGCGCAGACCCTGCAGAAGCAGGCTGGGATCGATCCACTCAACGACCTGCTGCCCGCGCTCGGGGGAGAGGCCGCCCTGGTGGCGGAGCCGACCGACTCGGTGCCCTACGCGAGCCTGATCGTCGACGACGTGGACGAGGGCCGGGCGACCGAGGCGCTCGCCCGCCTCCAGGGGCCGCTGGTGCAGTCGCTTCGCGCCGAGGGCGGGGGCCAGGTGCCGAGGTTCAGGCAGACCGAGGAGGACGGGGTCACCATGCATTCGCTCCAGGTCTCGCCCACCGTGAACCTCTCCTACGCGGTCTTCGACGAGAAGCTCGTGGTCAGCACCGACCCGGCCGGGATCGCCCAGGTGAGGGCCGGAGGCGGCCTCGACGACGCCCGGCCGTATGAGCGGGCGACGACCGACCTCCCCGGCTATCTCTCGGCGCTAGTCTTCCTCAACCTCGAAGAGCTGCTCGGGCTCGCCGAGCAGGCCGGCCTCGCGGAGGACCCGCTCTATGCCTCGCTCAGCGATGACATCGCCAAGATCCCGTCCCTGGGGCTCGCCGTGACCGGCTCGGACGAGCAGATCCGCACCGAGCTCTTCCTCCCGGTCGACGAATGAAGCAGCTTTCGGACAACGAGTTCCTGTTCACCTCCGAGTCGGTCACCGAGGGCCACCCGGACAAGATCTGCGACCAGATCTCGGACGGGGTTCTGGACGCCGTCATGGCCGACGATCCCACCGGACGGGTCGCCTGCGAGACGCTGGTCAACACGGGATTGGTGCTCGTCTCCGGAGAGATCACCACGGAGACCTATGTGGACATCCCGGCGATCGCGCGCGAGACGATCCGGAAGATCGGCTACGACCGCCCCGAGTACGGCTTCGACTTCGAGAGCTGCGCGGTGCTGACCGCGATCGACGAGCAGTCGCCGGACATCGCCCCGGGCGTGGACCAGGCTTACGAACTGCGCAAGGACCCGAACGACGACGACGAGCTCGATCGGGCCGGGGCCGGGGACCAGGGGATGATGTTCGGCTACGCCACCCGGGAGACCAAGACGCTGATGCCGATGCCGATCCAGATCGCCCACACGCTGGCGCGCCGGCTGTCCGAGGTGAGAAAGGCCGGGGTGATCCCCTATCTCGGCCCCGACGGCAAGACCCAGGTCACGGTCCGGTACGAGAACGAGCGGCCCGTCGAGGTCGCGAAGGTCCTGATCTCGACCCAGCACCACGAGGACATCGACGGCGAGACCCTGATCAAGAACGACCTCTGGGAGCACGTGGTCGAGCCGGTGCTGCACGGCGAGTACAAGGAGCTGTTCACCGAGAGGGAGCTGCTCGAGAACTTCCTTGTCAACCCCACGGGGAAGTTCGTGATCGGCGGGCCCGTCGGCGATGCGGGCCTGACCGGCCGCAAGATCATCGTCGATACCTACGGCGGAGCTGCCCGCCACGGCGGCGGTGCTTTCTCCGGCAAGGATCCCTCCAAGGTGGACCGGTCGGCGGCCTACGCGGCCCGCTACGTCGCCAAGAACGTGGTCGCCGCCGGGCTCGCCGACCGCTGCGAGGTGCAGGTCGCCTACGCGATCGGGGTCGCTCATCCGATCTCGGTGATGGTGCAGAGCTTCGGCACGGGGCGGATCTCCGACGCCGAGATCGCCAGGGTGATCCAGGAGTGCTTCGATCTGCGGCCGGCCGCGATCCGCCGCGACCTCGACCTGCACCGCCCGATCTTCCAGCAGACCGCCGCCTACGGCCACTTCGGTCGCGAGGCCCACGACTTCACCTGGGAGCGCACCGACCGAGTCGACGCGCTGCGCAAGGCCGCCAGGCTGGAGTCGAAGGCCGAGGCGCCGGCGTAGCCGGCGTCAGCCGAGCGCTACCTCTTCTTCTTGCAGCGCTTCTTGGCGGCGGCCGCTCCGCGGCGCTTCTTCTTTTTCTTCTTCTTGCACTTCCGCTTGGCCTGGACGGGGGTGGTCGCCGGGGTTGAGGTCGGCGTTGGCGTCAGGGGCACGACCGGGTTCTGAGGCGGCTGCGGGCAACCGACCCCGGTCGCCGGGACGAACTCGTCGGCGCCGATGTCGCGCCGTCCGGCCATCAGCGTGCAAGCCGGGGTGCCGGAGAGAGCCCGCGGATTGCCGTCGAGGTCGAGCGTGCCGGGGGGTGGCGCCAGCGTTTCGCCCGCGTCGATCATCGGCGAGCTGCCCATCAGGTGGTAGTTGCCGCCGCCGATGAACATCGGATCGGCGAGTGTCTGGAAGCTCCCGCACCCCGAGGCGGGACCGATCAGGGTTGGCCCGCGCGAGAACGTGATCGCACAGGTCGTGGTGGTGCCGGCGTCCAAGATCGCGTTGCCGACGATGCTCGAATCTAGGGTCAAGGCGTTGTCGTCGAGTCGAATGTCAGCGGGGTTGGCGTTGTCGTAGATCGTCACGTTGGTGGCTATGACGTCACCGGTGCCGGGGTCCCCTTCAGACGCGTCGAGCCCGAATCCCGCGCTGTCGGTGATCAGGTCGCTGTTCAGCCTGACCGACAATGAGGTGTCGGTGACCGCGACGCCGCTGCTGAGGCCCGAGATCGTGTTCCGAGACAGCGTTGCCCCCGTCGGGCCATTGATATCGGCGAGGGCGATGCCGGTATGGGTTGGCGTACCCGGGGCATCGATGGTGTTGTTGCGGATCTCCGGCGAGCCCTCGTAGACGAGCACCCCCCAGCCGCCACCGTGGACGCCGGTGATCTCGTTGCCCGCGATCAGCGGCGAGCTGTTGCCGTCTTGCAGCCAGATCCCGATATTGAGGCCGCTGAAGTCGTTGTTCTGAATCGTCAGGTTCGTCGCCGATGTGGCGTTACTGAAAATGCCTTGTTGGGTGCCGCTGCCGTCATCGCTGAAGCCGTTGCCCGCGATCAGGACGCTTCCGGTCACCGCGGTCAGGAACACGTCCTGGTTGGAGGTAATCGCGGCGGTGGTCGGAAAGCTGTTGTTGGTGACGCTGGCGGGCCCCGCCACCGACAGCGGCCTGAAGCCGGAGCGGATCTCGAATCTGTCGACCGATCCGCCGGTGGAGGGGATCGTCACCGCGTTGTCGTCCGGGAGCGACGAGTTGTTGATCACGGGCTTCGGATCAGTCGTGTCGAGGCTGCGAAGCAGCGTGCCGTCACCCACCGTCAGCGTCTCGGCGTAGGTGCCGTCGGCCACCAGTACCTCGTCGGGGCCGGGGTTCGATTGGCCCAGGGTGAGCGCCTGCCCGATCGTCTTGCAGGGCCCCAGAGACGTCGAGCCCACGGTCGGTTGCAGGCAGGTGTTCGTATCGGCGCCCGTTGTGCCGTTGACGAAGTACTGGGTCGCGAAGGCGGCGCTGGCCTGCGCGCCGAGCGCGACGCCTGCGAGGCAGAGGATCAGTGAAACGCGACGCACGCGCTCAGCAGCCCAGCTTCCGGAGTCGGCGGCGGATCTTCCGCCTCTTCTTCTTCGACTTCGCCTTCTTCAGCTTGGCGCGGAGGATCGCGCACTCTGGGTTCTCGGTGGCGACCGGGGTCTGGGCCAGCGGGGTGGGCGTGATGGTCGGGGGTGCGGGCACAAAGGTGCTGACGGTCACGGTGCGGGTCGCAGGCGTCTGATCGGCGCTCCCGTTCTCGTCCTCGTCCACGGCGCGGACGGCGAGCGCATGTGTGCCGTCGGAGAGCGGGCCGACACTGCAGTTGGCGGGACACGCCTGGAAGGCGCCGCCGTCCACCCTGACCTGGAAGTTGGAGGTCTCATCGGCCATCAGCGTGTAGGTGGGCGTCGAGTCATTGACCGTCGCGCCGTTTGCCGGGCCGGCGATGATGCTGGTCTGCGGCGCGTTGTCGATCGTCTCGCAGTTGCTCAACGCGTCCACCCCGGCCTCGTCCGCGATCGCCTCGTCGCCGTCCGCGGCGGCGACGCAGTCGACCGTGTCGAGGATGCCGTCGAGGACGTTGATCCGGTTGGCGAGGGCGTTCCCGGTCAGCATGTCGCCGAAGGGACTGCCGGTCAGGTTCTCGACGTCATGATCCGTGTCGGCGTCGAGGGGTCCGTCGACCAAAGTGTCGTTGCCGGCCCCGCCGGTCGTCTGGGCCATTCCGGTCTCGGCCAGATCCAGGCTGAAGGTGACCGGCCCCGTGGAGCCGAGCGCGAAGCTTGCCGTGTCGTTCCCCGCGTCGCCCCTGATCAGATCATTCCCTTGCCCCCCGATCAGGAAATCGTTCCCGGCGTTGCCGACGACGCTGTCGTTGCCCCCCAGCCCGTTGACGATGTCACTGCCGGCGTCATTGGTGAGGTTCCCTCCGAACACCATGTTGTCCCCGTTGTCACCGGTCACGCGGTCGGGTCCGTTCGTGCCGACCACATGCTCGGCGTTGCTGACCTGGTCGATCCCGGTATCCGGGCCCGTGTTCTGAGGCCCCGCCTGGCTGAGGTCGATCGTGACGCCGGCGGCGCTCGGGAAGTTCTCGTAGGAGGCGAAGTCCTGGGTGCCGCCACCGCCGTCGTAGGTGTCGTTGCCCTGCCCCATCTCGAAGGAGTCCTGGCCGGAGCCCCCGACCAGGCCGTCATTCCCCGGCCCGCCGTCGAAGTTGCCGCCGGCGCTTCCGGAGCGGAAGGTCTCGTTTCCGTGCGACGGGAATGCCCTCATGTCGATTGCCGTCGGCCCCGTGAACGAAGCCGATCCCGTGCCGTCACCGGTGAAGGTGTCATTCCCCGTCCCGGGGTTCAAGAACCAGAGCAGATCGACGCCGGTCAGGGTCATGTCGTCACTGTCGTCGTCCCCGTTCAGGTCTCCGCCGGTCATGCCCCCGCCGATGTCCCCGAACTGGAAGCTCTGGTCGGCGCTCTCGGTGCCGCCGTCGATCCGGAGCTCGTCACTCCCGTCGGCGTCCGCTTGATAGGTGACCTCGATCTCAGGCGTCCCGCCCTCGGCGCCGAGCCCCGGCTCGAGGCGGCCGTTGACGAAGTTGAGAGTTAGGGCGGTTGCCTGGTTGGTGGAGCTGGTCTCGTCCACCGTGATCAAGGCCGTGGTGGAGACCGTCGGGGTGGCTGTGCAAGTGACCGGGCTGCTCAGGTCGGCGTTGTCATCGACGAGAACGTCGTCGCCCGGGTCAGCCTCACGCCCCAGGAACACGGCTGGGCTCGCGTCAGTCACCGTCACGGTAAGCACTCCGCTCGTGAAGTCGCAGGTGACAGCGGCCGCGGCCGCGCTCGGGAGGGCCAGGCCGGCGAGCAGGGCCGCCGGCGCGGCGAGCAACGCGATCCGTCGTCGAGGGGAGGCCATCCTGGCTCGTCAGAGCCTAAGTGTCAGCCCGCTGACAGTCCATTGGCAGAAACGATGAGGCTGGGAGCGCGTCCGTGCGCGCACCTGACCGCGAGGGTGCTCCGCCGGAGCAACCCGTTTAATCAGGTAGTGGCCATAGCCAAGGTCGAGCCGCTGCTCACCACCCGGTCAGTGACCGGTCCGTTCGACTACCGGCTGCCCGAAGCCATGGAGGGGGTGGGGGTCGGCTCCGTGCTGGTGGTGCCCTTCGGGCGCCGCAGGGTCAAGGGCGTCGTGGTCGGGATGGCCGAGACCAGCGAGCTGCCGCCCGACCGGCTGGCCGAGCCGCTCGAGGCGCTGGAGGCCGGCGTGCCGCCGGAGCTGGTCGAGCTGGGGCGCTGGGTCGGGCAGGAGTACTGCTCCACGCCGGCGCGCGGGCTCGGGCTGGTGCTGCCCCCCGGGACCGGGACCGGCGCCGAGGCGCGGCGGGTGCGACCGCTGGTCGAGCTGGAGGTGGAGGCAACCCTCGAGGGGTCCGAGGC
>JBOGZI010000065.1:0-2104 GCA_050697275.1 Solirubrobacterales bacterium
TCTCGTAGATAATCGGACAGGACTCCGAGCGGGCGAGCGCCTCCTTGATCAGGCTCACGGCGCGCTTGCGCGCGTTCGTCCGCGTGTCGTCCTTCAGCGCTCCCGGATGGACGACGACCCCGAGCGCGCCGATCCCGTCGCCGACCCGGAGGGCGAGGGTGAGCGACTCGAGCGACTTCTTCTGCATCTTCCGGTCCTTGGCCGCGGGGTTGATCAGGTAGATCATGTGGATCGCGACGACCTGCACAGGCGACTCCTCCATCGCCTCGCGGAAGGCGGCGAAGTCGTCGTCCGTGTAGCGGGTCGGGCGCCACATCCGCGGGCTCTGGTTGAAGATCTGGATCGCCTCGCAGCCCATCTCCTTGGCGCGCTCGATCGCCCTGGGGAGCCCACCCCCTGTGGAAACATGGGCGCCGATCAGCATCGTGAGCTCATCCTCGTCAGTCCCGGTCCGTGTTCGCTTCGCCCCGTCGCCGACGGGCGCCCTGCACATCGGCGGCGCGCGGACCGCACTCTATAACTGGCTCTTCGCGCGGGGGCGGGATGGCGAGCTGGTGCTGCGGATCGAGGACACCGACCGCGAGCGCTCCACCCCGGGGAACGTCGAGCAGATCCTCGACGCCCTGCGCTGGCTCGAGCTCGACTGGGACGGGGCCCCCGTCAGCCAGTACGAGCGCGCCGATCGCCACCGCGAGCGGCTCGAGCAGCTGCTCGCCGCGGGCCGCGCCTACCGCGACCCGGCCACGGCCGAGGACGTCGCGGCCTGGAAGCAGGAGCACGGCAACCGCGGCTACCGGGGCGAGCCGAGCGACGATCCCGGCGCCGCGGTGCGGCTGCGCGTTCCCGACGAGGGCGACACCGTGGTCGAGGACGAGATCCGCGGCGAGGTCCGCTTCCCGAACGAGAGCGCCGATGACTTCGTGATCGCCCGCGGCGACGGCTCGGTCCTCTACAACTTCGCGGTCGCCGTCGACGACGCGGAGATGGGGATCACCCACGTGATTCGCGGCGACGACCACCTCTCCAACACTCCGAAGCAGCTGCTGGTGACCGAGGCGATGGGGGAGGAGCCGCCCCGCTACGCGCACCTGCCGCTGCTGCACGGCCCGGACGGCAAGAAGCTCTCGAAGCGCCACGGGGCGGCGAGCGTGCAGGAGCTGCGGGACGCCGGCTACCTGCCGGCGGCAGTGCGGAACTACCTGGCGCTGCTCGGCTGGGGCACCGTGGACGACGCCACCATCCTCAGCACCCCCGAGCTGATCGAGCGCTTCGAGCTCTCCCGGGTCGGCCGGTCCTCGGCGATCTTCGACGAGCAGAAGCTGCGCTGGCTGAACGGCCGCTACATGCGGGAGCTGAACCTCGACGACTACACCGAGGCGGTCGCCCGGCACCTGGGGCAGGAGCCGGACGAGCGGCTGCGCTCGGCCTGCGCGATCGCGCAGGAGAAGGCACAGACCCTGGCCGAGGTCTGGCCCCTGATCGGCTTCCTCTTCGAGGATCCCGAGGTGGACGAGAAGGCCTGGAGGAAGGTGATGAAGGACGGCGCCCTGCCGCTGCTGACCGAGGCGCTCGAGGCGCTACGCGAGACGGAGCCCTTCGAGCCCTCGGAGCTGGAGAGCTCGCTCGGGCGCATCCTCGCCGAGCGGGATCTGAAGCCGGGCAAGCTCTACCAGCCGATCCGGGTCGCGATCACCGGCAGCTCGGTGTCGCCCGGCATCTTCGAGTCGCTGGCGACTCTGGGCAGGGAGCGCTCCGTGGAGCGGATCGAGCGGGCGCTGGACAGACTTTCTAGTGAATAGGCCCGTCCCCACGCACGGATCTTCAACGTACGAGCTAAACAATGGGTGGGGCCGTGCCGATGTTCTACGCATGGCCACCCCGGCGTCCACCCGTGGTGCCGCGCAGGCACCTCCCCGAGGCGAGGGCCGCGGGCGGGTTCTTGCAGCCGCCTTCGACGAGGCTGAGCGCCAGCCGGCGCTGATCGAGTCGCGCGACCAGGCCCTCGACCTCGCCGCCCGGGGGGCGCCCTCGCACGAGATCGCCGCCGTGGTCGAGGGGGACGTCGGCCTCACCTGCGCGATCGTCCGCGCCGCGGGCCAGCTTC
>JBOGZI010000066.1:0-3267 GCA_050697275.1 Solirubrobacterales bacterium
GTTGTAGATCTCGCCGTTGAAGAGCAGCCAGACGGTCTCGTCCTCATTCGGGATCGGGTAGTGGACCCGGTCGGAGAGGTCGATCACGGCGAGCCGGGTCTGAACCAGATGCATTCCCGAGCGGGCCATGCTCGTCTGGGCGTCGGGGCCCCGGCTCCGCAGCGCGTCGATGAGGCGCGCTGCGACCGCTTCGTCGTGGTCGTCGTCACGGGCCTCGAAACCGGCGATCCCGCACATTTGCGGCGATCCTAGACGGTGATCCCGCGTGCCGCCGGGCTAGCCGGCTCCGAAGACGGAGTAGGCGGGCTTCGGGGCGCCGCCCGTCGTCAGCAGTCCCCATCCGATGGGGCCGAGCGGATGGCTGGCCGGCAGATCGAAGAGCTCGTACCAGCCGAGGGTGAAGATGCGCTTGTCGCGGCGCACGATCTTCAGCGCCGCCTTGAGCCACTTGGCCTGGGTCCTCTGGTTGGTGTGAAAGTCGAGGAAGGTCGATTGGAAGTCGGTGGGGATGGTGAACTCCGAGATGAAGATCTTCGGGCGCCCCTTGAAACGGCGCTTGACCTCCTTGAAGAGAACGTCGAGATCGGAGAAGTCGAGGCTCGCCGCCTTGATCTGATCGCGCTTCAGCTTCGGCTTGCGGGTGGTGAACGGATTGTGCCCGTACATGTCGAGCCGGGGGGGCCGTCCGTTCGGAAGCCGCATGTTTCGGATCCAGGGAATCGGAGCAAAGGCGTGAGCCCCACCGGTGAAGGTCATGCCGCCGATCACCACGTTGGCCGCGTTGACACTTTTCAGGGCGCCGTAGGCTGTATCGAGCAACGACGCGTAGCGGCGAGGAGCCTGTGCCTGCTTCTTTTTGGCCCTGACCTTGGTGAGGGGTCGACTGAGCGACCACTGTTCGCGGCGGTTGGGCTCGCCCCAGACCATCCAGTAGTTGATATCGGGGTAGCGGGTCGCGGCGGCGCGAGCGAAGTCGGCGAAGGTCTGGTCCGAGATCGGGGGAACACTGAAGTCGGCTCCGCCGTTAGCCCAAGGGGCCGTGCCGATCAGCATCAACGCCACCTGGATGCCGCACGTCTTGCCCGCTGCGATCGCTTCGTCGATCTGCGCCGGCCACTTATATGCGGGGTCATTCGGGTCAGTCGGGTTGGCCGGCTGAGTCGGCGCGATCGCTCCCCACCTGATCGCGTATTGAAAGATGCCCACCCCGAGCGGGCAATAGTGCTGGCTGAACATCTGCGCGGTGGGCGGGCCCCAGATGCTCTTCTTGGGGGTGCCGGCCCGAGCCTGACCGGCGCCTACGGCTAGCGCGACGATCAAGGCGAGCGCGAACGCGAGACCCTTGGGTGCCCGCCTCCGCTCTGATCCGCTTGCTCGAGGTCCGTCCACAGTGACCTGCCTGATCGATTCGATGCCTCGCCCGCCGCGCTTCTCGAGACCCCCCGTCGGCCCGCCAGCGCTGGGCACATCCTAGCGTGAAGCTGCAGGGCGGCCGAGCGGATTCAACGGGGCTAGCCTTTCGGCCGTGGGGACGATTCTGCTGGTGAGCCACGCCTTCCCGCCTCCCATCACGCAGGGAAGCCGGCGCTCCGCCGGGCTCGCAAAGTACCTGCGCCGCATCGGCTACCGGGTGATCGTGCTCAGCTCACGCGCGACGGGGACCCCGTCATCCGACCCCGGGGAGGACGTGATCCGCACCTTCGACCTGCTCGGCACCCGCGCTAACTGGAGGCGGCGCAACATCAGCGCCCACGAGGGTCGCGCGGCCGGCCACTACTCAGCCAGGCCGAGCCGCCTCAGCTCGGTCCTGGTTCCGGACGCCGCCGCCTTCACCTGGATCCCGTTCGCGCGGCTTGCCGCCGCCCGCCTGGCTCGCCGGGA
This sequence comes from Solirubrobacterales bacterium, assembly GCA_050697275.1. Lineage (GTDB taxonomy): Bacteria > Actinomycetota > Thermoleophilia > Solirubrobacterales > 70-9 > JBOGZI01. Next base: position 1,882 of record JBOGZI010000066.1, read on the forward strand.
GCGGATCGATAGCGTGATCACGACGGCGATTCCTCAGTCCGTCCATCTGATCGGGGCAGGGCTGTCGCGCAATCGGGTTCCCTGGATCGCCGACCTGCGGGACGGCTGGAGGTTCGAGTCGCCCCGGGAGCGGCTCTGGGGCATACCCGACCGGCTCGATAGCTCCCTCGAGCGGCGGCTTCTGCGGCGGGCCGACCATGTGGTCACGGTGAGCGAGCCGATCAGCCAGGATCTGCGGGATCGGCTCGGCATCGTGGCCAGCACGATCAGCAACGGGTACGACTCCGAGGCCGAGATTGGACCCTCCCTCGATGGGGTCCTCGACAAGGGTCGCCACTCGATCGTCTACACGGGGCGGTTCGCGGCCGGCCAGCGGTCGCCGATCCCGCTTGTGGATGCCGTCAAGCTCATACTCGGGCGCCACCCCGAGGACGCCGCGCGGCTCGAGGTGGTCCTCGCGGGCCCGGTGACCGAGGAGGAGCGGGAGCTCTTCAGGCAGCCCCAGCTAAGGGGCTCGCTTCGACACCTCGGCAACCTTCCCCGAGGCGAGGCGCTGTGGCTGCAGTCGAGGGCAGACAGCCTGCTCGTCGTGACGGCCGGGGCGCGCAGGGGGGAGATCACGGGAAAGCTGTTCGAGTACATGCACGCGGGACACCCGATCCTGGTGCTCGGACCCGAGACCGAGGCTGCCCGCATCGTCACGGGCTCGGGAGCCGGGAGCGCCGTTCCGGCCGACGATCCGGAGAGGATCGCGGTTGCCCTCTTGGCCCTGGTGCGCGGCGAGGCCCCGGGATTCGACGCGCAACGTCTCGAGACGGCGGCGCGTGAGTACTCGCAGGACACGATCGCCGAGCGGATGGCGGCGGTGGTCGAGTCCGTGCGACGCGCGGGCTAGCTCGACCGCATCCCCGCAGGGCGCGCAGCGACCTGGATGAAGGCGCCGTTCCCCAGTCCGCTGAGCAGCCAACCGACCGGCACCGCGACGGAGTAGACGATCCCCGAGGCGCGGTAGGGGCCCTTTCGCCCCAGCCCCAGCCGCGAGAGGGCAAGCTGAGCGCTCGCGCCGAGGCTCGCGCCCTGGAACTGGGGCGCGATCCTCTCGACGCGGAAGCCGCATGCATCCAGCAGCGCTGTGATCGTGTCACGAGAGAAATGGTGCAGGTGGCGCGGGACATCCAGGCCATTCCATGCCCGGCCGAACATCCGCCGCTCGGCTGAGTCGAAGTTCGGGAGCCAGAGGCGGACACGGCCATCCGCACGCAGCCAGTCCCGGGCGTTGCGCATGACGCCGACCGGATCGTGCAGGTGCTCGATCGCGTGGAAGAAGAAGATCTCGTCGAAGGAGTTAGTGGGGAGCTCCACCTCCTCGGCCCGCTCAGCCAGCAC
>JBOGZI010000067.1:0-8255 GCA_050697275.1 Solirubrobacterales bacterium
CTTATGAGCCACTCTTGGCTCCCTTCTTCGTTGCCGGCTTCTTCTTCGCCATGGGCTTCTTCGCCGCGGGCTTCTTCTCTGCGGTCTTGGCCTGCCCGGCGGGCTTGCGCTGCTTTGATCCGGCGGCGGTTTTTGTGGCCGCTGAATATGAGATGGCGGTCACCTCGAGCCGGGTCAGCTCCGAGCGGTGGCCGGCGCTCCTGCGGTAGCCCTTCTTGGGGCGGTACTTGAAGACCCGCACCTTGGAGCCGCGCTCGTGCCCGGCCACCTTCGCCTCGACCTTGACCTTGTCCAGGTCGTCCCCGACCACCAGCTTCTTGTCGAGCAGCGCCACCGGCCGCAGATCCACCTTCGAGCCCTCCTCGGCGGAGAGGCGGTCGACGAGCAGGGTCGATCCCTTCTCGACGCGGTACTGCTTGCCACCTGTCTCGACCACTGCGTACATGTTCGATCGCTCTCAGTCGTCCTTGGAGCCCCCGCGGGCGCGCGAGCGCCGTCTGCCGCCCCTGCTTCCGCGGCGCCTGCGTCCTCCGGAGGAGGTGGCCGATTCTAGCTTCTCGCCCCCGCCGTTCACGGCACCATTCCCGTCGAGCAGGGAGGCGGTCGCCGAGGAGCGCCCGACGCTCTCGATCCTGACCATGCGCCGCTCGCCGACGTGCTTGCCGGCGCCGGTGACGCTGACGATGTAGGCGTCGACGCGTGCGACCGCGTCGTCGGCGTTGTACATGTGCGGCTCCTCGATCGTGACCAGCACCTCCTCGCCGACCTGGAAGGGGAGGGCGCGCTGCTCGATCTCCTCGCGGCCGCCGGTCTCGACCACCTCGAAGGTGTCGAGCGGCAGTGCGTCGCCGCCCTCGAAGTGGAAGCTCTTCCCGGTCTCCTCCTCGAGCTCGGCGAGCCCCGAGTCCGGCGAGAGCAGCTCGGCCGCCACGCGCGGGTTGACCCGCACCAGGAAGGCCTCCGGCTTGGGCTGGTCGGCAACCACCTCCTGGAGCTTGCGCACGATCGAGATCGCCACCGTCTCCTCGGAGGACACGACCCCCTCGCCGTCGCAGGTGGGGCAGCGCTTGGTGAGGATCTCGCGGACGCCGTCGGTGACGTTCTGCCGGGTCATCTCCACCAGACCGAGGGGCGAGACCTCGACCACGTAGGTCTTGGTCCGATCCTCGTCCAGCGCGCTTCGGAGCGTCTTCAGCACCTGGTCACGGTTGCGCGACCGGGCCATGTCGATGAAGTCGATCACGATGATCCCGCCGATGTCCCGCATCCGGAGCTGGCGCACCACCTCGTCGGCGGCCTCGACGTTGACCTTGGTGATCGTGTCCTCGAGCCGGCCCTTGCCGCGGCCGGTGAACGAGCCGGTGTTGATGTCGATCACGGTCAGCGCCTCCGCGTAGTCGATCATCAGGTAGCCGCCCGAGGACAGGTCCACCCGCCGGGAGAGCACGGAGTCGAAGGCCTCCTCCACCCCCCATTTCTCGAGCAGCGGCTTCTTCTCCTTGTAGAGCTGGACGCTGTCGGCGAGCTCGGGCGCCGTCCGCTGCAGGAACTTCGTGACGCGGTCGTGCTGCTTGGGGTCATCGATGATCGCGCCCTCGAACTCCTCCACCAGCACGTCGCGGACGACCCGGATCGACAGGTCCGCTTCCTGGAAGACCATCTGCCCGGCCTCGGCCTTGGCGGCCCGCTCCTCGACCACCTCGTTGAGGCGGTGCAGGTAGGCGATCTCCCGCACGAAGTCCTCCTTCTTGCCGCCCTGCGCGGCGGTGCGAACGATCACGCCGCCCTTGCCCGTGTCCACCTGCTCGATCAGCTTGCGGAGGCGCTGGCGCTCCTTGTCGGGAAGGCGCTTGGAGACGCCGACGCCGCCGCCCTGCGGCATGTAGACGAGGTAGCGGCCGGCGATCGAGAGCTGCATCGAGAGCCGCGCCCCCTTGGTCTTGAGCGGGTCCTTGACCACCTGCACGATGATCTCCTGGCCGGGCTTGATCAGCTCGGCGATGCTCCGCCCGCGGCCGTGACCGCGCTTCGGCACCGCCTTGCCGCCCGGCAGGACGATCTCGTCGACGTGCAGGAAGCCGTTTCGCTCCAGGCCGATGTCGACGAAGGCGGCCTCCATGCCGGGCAGGACGTTGTCGACGCGGCCCTTGTAGATGTTTCCAACGATGGAGCGCTTGCCGCGGCGCTCCACGTAGAGCTCGGCGACCTTCCAGTCGCCGCCGGGTGCCGCCTTCTTGCGGCGCTTGCCGCGGCTGGGCGCTCCCTTTGCCTCGAGCACGGCGACGCGGGTCTCCCCGCGGTCGACGCTGACGAGGATGTTCTTCTTCATGTTGTTCCTTTCTGCGCAGCCCGAAACCAGCGTGCCGCCGGACCGCCGCCAGTGGCGAGGGTCGCGGCGAGGGAGATGCGAGGGTGCTCCGACGATGCCACGGCGCTCCGATAGGAGCGACCCGTTGCATGCGGGAGGAGCAATCCGTTTGATGTCTTTTGGTCTCGGTGGCTCAGCGCAACAGTGGGGTCGGTGCCCTGCTGCTGCTGCGGGAGTTGAGCTGCGCCTGAACGTGGATGCTCTGTAAGAGGCCGATCGCGATGAAGGTGACCAGGACCGAGGAGCCCCCATATGAGAGCAGGGGCAGGGTGATTCCGGTCACGGGCATGATCCCCAGAGTCATGCCGACGTTGACCAGGACCTGGCACAGGAGCATGGCGACGATGCCGCCGGCGATCAGCGTCCCGTACAAGTTCTTGGAGAGCGTCAGGATGCGCAGCGTTCTCCAGATCAGCAGGGCGTAGAGGGATAGGACGAATGCGGCTCCCAGGAACCCGAAGCGCTCCCCGATCACGGCGAAGACGAAGTCCGTGTGCCGCTCGGGAAGGAACTCGAGCTCGGTCTGAGTCGAGCGATCGCCCCGGCCGGTCTTGCCGCCGGATCCGATCGCGATCTGACTCTGGTTGATCTGATAGCTCGAGTCGCCGGGGTCGTCACTGGGGTTGAGAAAGCTTGTCAGCCGCTCCTGCTGGTAATCGCGCAGGATCGGCACCCCGGCTGCCGGCGCGACCACGAGCGCCAAGGTGGCGGCGATTGCCGCCACACCGCCCATGACCGCGAAGTGCCGCCATGGCACGCCGGCCAGGAAGAGAACCGCGAGTGTGATGACCACGAGCACGAATCCCGTGCCGAGGTCGGGTTGAAGGAAGACGAGTGCCGCCAGCGCCAGGCCCAGCGCGAGCATGCGCGCGGTCTGGCGGGCGGGGGTCCCGCGACGCGTCCGCTCGATCACGAAGGCCGCGAGCGCGACGACGAGCAGGACCTTGGCTAGCTCCGAGGGCTGGAAGCGGAAGTAGGGGAGCTCGATCCAGCGATTCGAGCCGCGCGCCGCCGTGCCGAACAGCAGCACGAAGACGATCGCGGCAACCATCAGCGAGTAGAGGCCGACTCGGATCTCGCGGAAGCGCGAGTAGTCGATCCTCGCCACCGCCAGCATCAGGGCGATTCCGATCAGCCCGTAGAGGGACTGGCGGATGACGAAGTAGAGGGGCTGCCCGGGGACGTCGTCCGAGGTTGCGCTCGCCAGCGTGAAGACGCTGAAGGCGATCAGCCCGATTGCGGCCGCCAGCAGGACCCCGTCGAAGTAGGGCAGGCTGAAGCGCTCGCCGATCGTGGCGCGGCGCTCGGACAGCGTCAGTGGCCTGGCTGCCTCCATCACCTCAGGGTAACTTCGATCGACTGCGCAGCTTCCACGGTCACTCTCGAACGGTCCCCGGCTGCTCGGACAACGCGATCGCGGGCGTGATGCCCCGCTTGAAGTACTTCTCGAGGATGCGGGCCGCGACCGGGGCGGCCGCGTCGACGCCGAACCCGGCCCGCTCGATGGTCACGGCGACAGCGATCTCCGGCTTGTCGGCCGGCGCCACGGCGACGTACCAGGATTGATCCGCTCGCCCGATCCCGCGCTCGGCGGTACCCGTCTTGCCCGCGACCTGGACCGGGAAGTTCCCGAACACCGGGTACGAGGTCCCTCCCTGCTCCATCGCCGCGCGGGTGAGTCCGTTCATGATCGTCTCCGCCCCGTCCGGGAGCTCGAGCTGCCGCTTCGGCGCCGGCCGGATCTCCTCGAGCACCTCGCCCGTCACGGTCTCGACCTGGTCGGCCAGATGGGGGCGCAGGACCCTGCCCCCGTTGGCGATCGCGGCGTAGGCGATCGCCATCTGCAGCGGGTTCACCTGGAGGTCGCCCTGCCCGACGGCGAGGTTGATGTTGTCGCCGGCCGCCCAGGGCCGGTCCGTGAGCCCCTGCTTGTAGAGACGGTTGCGCCAGGCGGGAGAGGGAATCAGGCCCTCGGCCTCGGCGGGAAGGTCGATGCCGGTCGGCTCGGCGAGGCCGAGATCGCCCGCCCAGTCCTGGATCGGGCCTCCCCGACCCTTGGGCTCGTCGGCCTGGAGCCCCAGCTCGTAGAAGTAGACGTCCGAGGAGAACTTGAAGGCATCGCTCATGTTGATCGGGCCGTAGACCGCGTCGTCGGCGTTCCTGAGCGTGAGCACGTCGATCTTGAACACACCGTCGTCGTAGTAGGTCTCGTTCGGAGTGATCAGCTCCTCGTCGAGCGCCGCCAGCGCCGTGATCGGCTTGAACACGGATCCGCTCGGATAGAGGCCCTGGATCGCGCGGTTGGCGAGCGGCGCGTCGTTCTCGCGCGAGGTCAGCTCCCTGTACTGGCGCTCGGTGATCGGCTCGCTGTAGATCGCCGGGTCGAAGCCGGGCGACGAGCCCAGCGCCAGCACGTCGCCGTCGTTGACGTTCAGCACCGCGAAGGCACCCGGCAGCCCGAAGGAGCTGAGCGCTCCCTCGGCCTGCGCCTGCAGGTCCGCGTCGATCGTCAGCCGCACGTTGTCCCCCGAGCGGGCGGGCTTACCCACCAGCTGGCGGCTGGGACGGCCGAGCGCGTCCACCTGGACCCGCTCGGTGCCCGGCTTGCCGCGCAGGAAGCGGTCGTACTCGTACTCGATTCCGGACTGGCCCACCAGGTCGCCCTGCTTCAGACCCGCGTAGCGGGGCTGGTCGAGCTGCTCGGCGGTCACCTCACCGACGTTGCCGAACAGGTGCTCAGCGATGTCCCCCTGCTTGTAGTCGCGCCTGAAGATCCGTTCCACGCTTACCCCCGGGAACCGCTCCTGGTTCTCGCGGAGGTAGAAGACCGCGTCCATCCCGAGTCCCTCTCGCAGGATCACCGGGCTGTTGGGGGCCTCCTTGCGGACGCTCTCGATCTCCTGCTCGATCTCGCCCGGCCTCATCCCGGTGACGTCGGCGAGCCGCCCCATCTCGGCCTTGCGCTCGGGGCCGCGCTTGGGCAGCTCTCGCGGCTCGACCTGGAGGGCGAGCTGGTTGCGGTTGACCACCAGGACCTTGCCGTCCCGGTCGAGGATGTTGCCCCGGGGAGCCTGCACCCGGACCTCGCGGACTCGGTTGTCATTCGCCTGATCGAGGTAGCGGTCGCCTGACAGCACCTGCAGGTACCAGAGCCGCAGGAAGATCACCGCGAAGATCGCGATCGCGAGCCCGGTCAGGATGGTGATCCTGATCGCGAGCGGGGAGCTGCGGGGGGGTGGCTCTGTCTCGGGTCTGCGCAGGTACATGTCGTGATCAGCCCCTCATCTCGACTCGGCGGGGCTCGCCGCGACCGGCCGCCGGGCGCGCCGGCGCTCGTCGATCAGCGCGGGCCTCAGCAAGAGTCTGACGAGATAGAAGACGGGAATCGCGAGCGCCGCCCCGATCAGCGTCTTCAGGAAGGCGTCGCGGATGACGAGCGGGCTCACGTTGGCCTCGACCCCGATCCCCACCTGGATCGCGGCGAAGGTGAGCACCCCGAGCAGGGTGATGCCCCCGCCCAGCAGCGGCAGGGCACCCCTGGTCGGCGGCGCGACGCTCTCGCGGTAGCGTCCGGCGACATAGCCGACCGCGAGCAGCGTGAGCGCGAAGGCGCCGAGCAGCTCCAACAGCAAGCAGTCGATCAGGAGGCCGACCGAGAACCCGGTCACCGCCCCAGTGAGGCTGCCGCCGAGCAGGCCGATCGACATCACCACGAGGACGGCGAGATCGGGGCTGGTGCCGAGGATGACCATCTCCGAGAAGCAGGCGACCTGGGCGACCGCGATGAGCAGCGCGATCAGCCCCAGCCTGACCATGATCCGGGGGGTGAGGATCATGCGCCGGCACCTGGCGTCCGAGGTCGGGTCACTTGGAGTCGCTCCCCCCGGAGTCGACCAGCACCCGGACGAAGTCCATGTCCCGCAGGTCGGCGAACGCCTCCAGGTGCACCCGCTGGTAGGCCTGCTGCTCCTCGAGCGTCGACTCGGTGACCTCACCGATCGGGATGCCGGGAGGGAAGATCGAGCTGAGATCGCCGGCGGAGAAGCCCGCCGTCACCACCATGTCGCCGTCGTTGATCTCCTCGCCCTCCTCCAGGAAGTTCAGCGTCAGGTCGTTGGGATCGCCGACGTTGGGCTCGACCACGCCGGTCGCCCCCGCGGGCTGGACCCGCGCGGTGACTGAGCTGTCGGCGTCGGTGATCAGGGTCACCCGGGCGGTGCCGCTCGTGGTCTGAGTCACCTTGCCGGCCAGCCCATCGGCGGCGATCACGGGGTCGTCCACCCGGATGCCGGCGCTGGAGCCCTTGTCGATGGTCACGGTCGAGTACCAGACCGTGGGGGAGCGCCCGATCACGCGCGCCGTCACCGTCTCCTGGCCCGGCGGCACCAGGCCGCCGCCCGTGAGCCTGCCGAGCTTGGCGAGCTCCTCACGCTGGCGCGCGCTGCTCTCGAGCTCGGCGAGCTGGTCGCGCAGGCTGGTCACCTCCTCCTGGAGCTCGTCGTTCTCGCCGCGCGCTTCGAAGGTCTCGTCGAACCAGTTGACCAGGTCACGGGCGGGCTTCAGCGCCCGGTCCGTGACCTCCTGGATCGGGCTGAGGATGGTGGATACCACCCGCTCGAATCCATGCAACGGGCCCCCCGACCCCTCGCGGAAGTAGAGGCTGAGGAGCGTCAGCGAGGCGACGACGAGCAGCAAAAGCACCGCCCTGCGGCGGCGGACCTGCTTTCGGTACATGGGCGGGATCTACTCCTCAAGGCTTTCGAGCGAATCTAGCGGACACCCTCAACGTGACTGAAATAGTTCGGGCGCGAGGCGTGCGAGCAGCGGGATCGGCAGGCCGATCACGTTGGAGACGTCTCCGCTGACCGATTCGACCAGCGCCGAGCCCAGCCCCTGGATCGCATAGGAGCCCGCGCGTCCCTCCCACTCGCCGGAGGCGAGGTAGGCCTCCATCAGGAGCGGCTCGAGGGCGCGGAACCGCACGGTCGAGCTCTCCACGCCCTCCCGGGACCGGGGCCTGCCCTCCTCCTCGTCGGGACCGAGCAGGGCGAGCGCCCCCAGCACCTGGTGCTCGCGCCCGGAGAGGCGCTCGAGGTGAGCGCGGGCCTGCTGCGCGTCCTTCGGCTGTCCCAGGGTCTCGCCGTCCACGACCACCTCGGTGTCCCCGGCGATCACCAGGGTCCCGGGCCGTGCCTTGGTGGATACCGCTGCCGCCTTCCAGCGGGCGTTCTCGAGCACGATCGCCTCGGGCTCGCCCTCGGCGATCTCCTCGACCCTGGGGTCGGCGACCTCGAAGGAGAGGCCGAGCGCCGCGAGCAGGGCCCGGCGCTGGGGGGAAGCGGATGCGAGAAGGATCTGGGGCCTCAGAGTTCCGGAAACCAGATGCCGATCTCACGATCGGCGGACTCGGCGGAGTCGGAGCCGTGCACGAGGTTGAAGGTGACCTCGGTGCCGAACTCGCCCCGGATCGAGCCGGCGTCGGCCTCGACCGGGTCGGTCGCGCCGATCACCTGCCTGGCGGCGGCGACCGCGTTCGGGCCCTCGAGCACCATCGCAACCAGGTTCCCGCCGGTGATGAACTCGACCAGCTCGCCGAAGAACGGCTTGTCGGTGTGCTCCGCGTAGTGGACGTTGGCGATCTCCTTGTCCGCCTGCATCAGCTTCAGCGCGACCAGCTTCATCCCCTTGCGCTCGAAGCGCGCGATCACCTCACCGGTGAGGCCCCGCCCGAACGCGTCGGGCTTGACGAGGATGAGGGTTCGTTCCACGCGTCAGCTGGAGGGACGCTGTCCACTGCCGGGCGGTCGCGGCGGGCGACCTTGAGCCCCCACGGGCGGGCGCCGGGGCTCCCGACCGCCGCCCCCGTCTCCCCCACGCGGCGCCGCGG
>JBOGZI010000068.1:0-4858 GCA_050697275.1 Solirubrobacterales bacterium
GCCGATCACCTTGACCCCGAAGAGCTTGCCGCCGACCTCCACCTGAAAGTCGCGGGTGATCCGCTCCCCGTCCTCCTCGGCGGGCGCGGCGGCCTCGGCCTTCTCCTCCGGGGCGAGGGTCTTCAGCCACTTCTTGTCGCCCACCAGGTCGCGGCAGGTCTCGCCCTTGGCCCACTGCTTCGTGGCGAGCAGCGCCTTGTGGAACGGGATCAGGGTGGTGAGCCCGCCGACCTCGTACTCGTCGAGGGCGCGGAGCATGCGCGCGGTGGCGTGCTCGCGGTCTGTGTCCCAGACGATCAGCTTGGCGATCATCGGGTCGTACATCGGGGTCACCTCGGAGCCCGCCTCGACGCCCGAGTCCACCCGGGCTCCCGGGCCGGCGGGCTCGCGGTAGTCGGTGATCTTGCCGGGTGCCGGTGCGAAGTTCTTGTGCGCGGCCTCGGCGTTGATCCGGCACTCGATCGCGTGCCCGCGCAGCTCCACGTCGTCCTGTGAGATCGAGAGCTTCTCCCCAGCCGCGATCTTCACCTGCTCGCGGACGACGTCGATCCCGGTGACCATCTCGGTCACGCAGTGCTCCACCTGGACCCGCGTGTTCATCTCCAGGAAGAAGTAGTCGTCGCCCACCTGCAGGCCCTCGACCGTCCCGGCCGAGCGGTAGCCGACCGCGGCGGCCGCGTCGGTGGCGATCTTGCCGATCCGCTCGCGCATCTCCTCGTCGACGTGCGGCGCGGGAGCCTCCTCGATCAGCTTCTGGTGGCGGCGCTGGACCGAGCAGTCGCGCTCGCCGAGGTGGATCACGTTCCCCTTGGCGTCCGCCAGCACCTGCACCTCGACGTGGCGCGGGTCCTCGAGGTAGCGCTCGAGGTAGACGGTCGCGTCGCTGAAGAACTTCTCGCCCTCCCTGGCGGCGCCCTCGAAGGCATCCTCCAGCTCCGACGCCTTGCTCGCGACGCGAAAGCCCTTGCCGCCGCCGCCCCCGGCGGCCTTGACGGCGATCGGATAGCCGATCTCCTTGGCGATCGGCTTTGCGTCCTCAACCGTCGCGACTGGCTCGGTGACGCCTGGGACGATCGGGACGCCGGCCTTCTCCATGATCTGGCGCGCCTCGGTCTTCGAGCCCATTGCTTCGATCGCCTTCGCGGGCGGCCCGATGAAGGTCACCTTCGCCTTCTCGCAGGCGTCCGCGAAGGGCGCGTTTTCGGCGAGGAAGCCGTAGCCGGGATGGATCGCCTCGGCGCCGGCCGTATCCGCGACCTCGAGGATCTTCTCGACGTTCAGGTAGCTCTCGGCCGGCGGAGCCGGACCGAGCAGGTAGGCCTCGTCGGCCTCGCGTACGTGTGGGGCCTCGCGGTCGATCTCGGAGTAGACGGCGACCGAGCCGATCCCCATCTCCCGCAGGGTGCGCATGACGCGGATCGCGATCTCGCCGCGATTGGCGACCAGGACCTTCTCGAACATGGCGGGGGAGTATTGCGGCTGGCGTGGGCCCCGGGCGGGCCGCCTTGGCCGTGTGGTGACCTAGGGCGAGGCCACGGCCGTCACGTTCAGAGCTCGCCCCACGGCGTCGACGGCGCCCGAGTCCGAGATGTTCTGGCAGAGCACGCCGACGGTGTAGGTCCCTGGGTCGTAGCTGGGATTCGATGCGGGATTCGAGCCGGTGATCGACAGGGTTTCGTCGGTCGGGGGCAGGAACGGGCTGACCTCGGTCGCGTACTCGGGCCCCAGGTCGTCCCCGACGCCCTCCGGCCCGGCGGTGAGCTCGGCGCGACAACCTGCCAACGCGGGAGCGACCAAGCCCGGGGCGTCCAGGCCGATCGAGGCATCGACGGCCAGCGTGCCGGCGAACGTCGTCGTGATCTGGGCAGAGAGGACCTGCCCTTCGGTGGGGGTGTCGGGAAGGTCAACCACCGAGGCCGAGGTGTCCGAGCCGAAGGCGGTAGGACCGGGTGGCCCCTGCACCCCCGTCGGTCCCGGAACGCCCGTAACGCCGGGCGCGCCCGGCGTGCCCGGCGCGCCTACGCCCTGCGGGCCCACCGGTCCGGGCGCGCCGGCCGGTCCGCGCAGGCCCTTTCGCTTCGCCCTGCAACGGACCTTGTCGCCCTTCGTGACGCACTTGAGCGCGATGGTGGCGCCCTTCCCCGCCAGCTCGATCTGCGTCGGAGCCGCGGCTTCCCTCGAGGGCGAGGTCAGGCCAGCACCGGCAACCGCGGCGGCGGCGATCGCGACCAGCCACGGCACGGCCTTCATGCGAGCGCCTCGGGAAACATGGCGCGGAGTATTGCGGGCGCTCAGGCGGAGAACTGGGCCTTGCCTAGTCCCTGGCGGACAGCGCCTTGCCTCGCGACTCGGCTCGCCGCGCGAGCTCGGCCTCCATCGCCTGATGGCGGACGATCTCGTCGCCCATCACCGCGACGGCCTTCGCCCGCCTCATCGCCTCCTGCTCGTCCGGGTCGGCCTCGACCTCCTTGCGCAGCGCGAACTGGATGCCGAACAGGCCGGCGAAGGCGAGTGCCGCGAAGCCCAGCACGTAGGGCACCAGATCGGTGTCCGCCTTGCCGAGTAGGGCCACCCCCGCCGCGATCAGGACCACTCCGAGCGCGGTGCGCAGGATCCCCTGGGGCCACTTCACCGACATGTTCGAGCCGATGATCACCCCTGGGACCGAGCCGAGAAGAATGGTCCCGGCGAGCCCGAAGTCGACGTTGCCGCCGAAGATGTGGGCGATGCCGGCCGCCCAGAGCAGGGTCGCCGCGTGGAAGACGTCGGTGCCGACGACCCGCTGCGGGGTGAGCCGGAAGACCGCGATCAGCATGATCGCGATGACGGTGCCGCTGCCGGCGGAGCTGAGGCCGATGATGAACCCGGTGGCGGCGCCGATCCCGACCGCGCCGACCTTGTGGCGGGTGTGGATCTCGAAGTCCGCCCGCTCGGTGACCTTGCTTGCGAGGAAGAGGCTGCGCAGCAGGGTGATCGCGCCGACCACCAGCAGGCAGGAGGCGAGGATCGCGAACACGGTCTCGTCGAGGTTGTCGCCGAGCCGGCGCTTGAGCAGGTCGAGCGCCCAGACCCCGACGATCGCGGAGGGAACGCTGCCGGCCGCCAGCCACCAGGTGAGCGGCATGTTCACCGTCTTCAGCTTCAGGTGGCGCCAGCCGCCAGCGGTCTTGGTGACCGCGGCGTAGAAGATGTCGGTGCCGATCGCGGTCACCGGCTTGACCCCGAATACCAGGATCAGAAGCGGCGTCATCAGCGAGCCGCCGCCCATGCCGGTGAGGCCGACCAGGAAGCCGACGCCGAAGCCGAAGAGAATGATCGCTGGATCCATCTGGGTGCGAAGCGGTGGGGGAGGGTCGCGGCCGAGGGCATGACGGCCGCTTTCCCGACTTTGTGGCCTTTCTTGACCGAAAGAGTCTTAAAAGGGTCTGCGCAGTATACCGAGAGACGGGTTCGCCGTCAGAACGCGCCTGGCAGCGCTAGCGGGTCAGCCAGGCTCCCTCGTCCTCGGTGAGCGCCAGGACCTCCTCGGGGATCTGGCCGTCCCTGAGGTCCGCGACCGTCACCCGCTCCAACACCCGCCGCAGGCTGGCGCGGACCGCGATCCAGACGCCGGTGAGGCCCTCGGCGTTGCCCGGGTACTTGGTCGCCTCGGGGGCCTGGTCCTGGATGTTGGCGAGGGGCCCCTCGACCGCGCGGATCAGGTTGGCCAGGGTGATCTCCTCGGGCGGCTGCGCCAGCCAGTAGCCGCCGCGGGCGCCGCGCCGGGCGCGGACCAGCCGGGCGTGCTTGAGCTCGAGCAGGATGTGCTCGAGGAACTGCAGCGGGATGCCCTGCGCCTCGGCGATCTTCTCGCCCTTGAGCGGCTGGTCGCCCGCGGCGGCCATCTCGACAGCGGCGCGCACGGCATAGTCAGCCTTCGCGCTGATCCTCATATCCTGCCCCGGCCGTGCTCGACCTGCAGTCTCACTCGACCGTCTCCGACGGGGAGCTGCCGCCCGCCGCGGTGGTGGCGGCCGCCGCCAAGGCCGGCGTCACCACGCTCGCGCTCACCGACCACGACGCGGTCGAGGGCGTCCCGGAGGCGGCCGAGGCGGCGCGGCAGGAGGGGATCGCGCTGGTTCCGGCGACCGAGATCTCCTGCATCCACGCATCGATCGACGACATGCACATGCTCGGCTACTGGGTGGATACGGATGCGATCGCGCCGGCATGCGAGCGCGCCCAGGCCGAACGGGTGACGCGGGCGCGGGAGATCACCGAGAAGCTCAGCTCGCAGGGGGTCGAGGTCCGCTTCGAGGACGCGATCGCGGAGGCGGGCGGCGCCTCCTCCGTCGGGCGCCCCCACATCGCCCGCGCCGCCGGCGTCAAGCCGGAGGAGATGAGCGCCTTCTTCGAGGAATGGCTGGTTCCCGGCGCCAAGGGGTTCGTTTCGCGGCGCTGGCCCACCGCGCCAGAGGCGGTCGAGATCATCCACGAGTCGGGTGGAGCCGCCGTCCTCGCCCATCCCTTCTGGGACATGAGCGAGCCGGCTGAGGTGGCGGCGCTGGTGGACGACCTCGACCTCGACGGGGTCGAGGTCTTCTACCCCGCGCACGACCGGGCCCAGACCAAGTTCCTGCTCGCGCTCAGCAGGGATCGCGGGCTCGCGGCGACCGGCTCCTCGGACTTTCACGGGCCCAGCCACAAGATGTTCGACGCCTTCCTCTCCTATTCGACCTACGACCTCGGGACCCCGGAGCTGCCGCGGAACCCGGCCTAGGTTTAGGCCGGCTGGGCGGCCGGGATCAGCTGGCGCTGCTCGAGCAGCGAGATGATCGCGGCGGCCGACTCCTCCGCGCTCTGGTGCTCGGTGTCGAGC
>JBOGZI010000069.1:0-21854 GCA_050697275.1 Solirubrobacterales bacterium
CAATCGAACTTGCGGGCGGCCGAGGCGCCGAGGTCGCCGACCGCGATGTCGACCACGCGATAGGGGATCTCGAGCGCGCTCAGGATCCCCTCCTGAATCCCGAGCAGGCGCTGGTGCTCGTCCGCCGACGCCCCCGGCCCGCAGAAGCTGAACATCTCGACCTTGTCGAACTGGTGCAGGCGGAAGATCCCGCGCGTGTCGCGGCCGGCCGCACCGGCCTCGCGGCGAAAGCAGGTGGAGAAGCCTCCGTAGCGGCGCGGCAGCTCCTCGGCGGCAAGGATCTCGCCGGCGTGCAGCGAGGCGAGCGAGACCTCGGAGGTCCCGACCAGGAAGAGCTCGTCCCGGGGGACCTCGTAGATCATCTCCCTCTCCCCGGGGAAGAACCCGGTGCCGTAGAGCGCCTGCTCCCGGACGAGCACGGGAGGCACGACGGGCTCGAAGCCCTCGTCGCGGATCCTCTCCATCGCGAGCCGGACCAGCGCCAGCTCGACCATCACCAGGTCCCCCAGCAGGTAGGCGAAGCGCGATCCCGAGGCGCGCGCCGCCGCCTCCATCTCGATCCAGCCGTGGCGCTCGCCGAGCTCGACGTGGTCGACCGGCTCGAAGTCGAACTCCGGGCGCTCGCCGACCTCCCGCACGAGCTCGGCGTCCTCCTCGGTCATCCCGTCCGGCGCCTCGTGGCTGGGGAGGTTCGGCAGCGAGGCGAGCAGCTCCTGCTGCTGCGAGCGCAGCTCCCCCAGCTCCGGCTCGAGCCGCTTCAGCTCGGCCTTCAGCTCCGAGGACTTCTCGCGAAGCTGCTTGACCTCGGGGTCGTCCGCCTTGCCGGCCCGGGCCCCCTCCTCGACCTGCTCCGAGAGCCGGTTCTGCTCGGCGCGGCGCTCGTCGATCTCGGTGTTCAGCTTGCGCCGCCGCTCGTCGAGCTCGAGCAGGCGATCGAGCTCCTCGGCGGCGCCTCGCCTCGCCAGTGCGGCTCGCGCCGACTCGGGGTCGCTGCGGATCTGCTTCAGGTCGAGCGTGGCCCGGCTCCTCGGGGAGGGCCTACGGCGAGGCCGACCCCGGCTCCCGAGGCTCGGTCACGTCCTGGCCCGCGTACTCCGCGACGAACTCCGCGACCTTCTGGGCGTCCTCGCCGACCACGATGTTCTGGGGCATGATCGCGCCGGAGAAGCCGCCGTTGCGGATCGCGAAGAGCACATCCTCCGTGGTCTCGGTGCGCTGGTCGAAGTCCGGGCCCTGGGCCCGCTGGCTGCGGTTGGCGCTCCCCTGGGTACCCGCCACCGAGAGTGTGTGACAGCCGGAGCAGCGCTCGGCGAACAGGTCCGCGCCCTCCTTGAAGGCCGGGTCGTCGACGTCGACGCTCTCCGTACCGCAGCCGACGGCGACTGCGGCCGCGGCGACTGCGATCAGTGCCAATGCCCCACGCACGCGGCGGGATCATATGCGACGCATCCGGGGCTCAGACGACCGCGGGGCGCCGCCCGAGTCCCGCAGCGCGTAGCGTTCAGCCGTGGCCGGCGACGGCGTCACCCCCGAGCAGTTCCGCGACGCGCTCGGCGCCCTGGCCACGGGCGTCACCGTGGTCACCGCGATCGGGCCCAACGGCCCCTCCGGCGCGACCGCGAACGCGGTCACCTCGCTCTCGCTCGACCCGCCGATGATGCTCGCCTGCCTCGACCGGGGCTCGCGCACCCTGACCTCGGTGCGGGCGGCGGGCCGGTTCGGGATCAACGGCCTCGCGGCGGGCCAGCAGGAGCTCGCGCACCGGTTCTCGGGCAAGCATCCGGAGCCGGCCAAGTGGGATGGGGTCGAGTGGGGGGAGCGCCACGGCTCGCCCCGGCTCCGCTCGGGGCTGCTCTGGGTCGCCTGCGAGCTGCGCGACCTGATCGACGGCGGTGACCACCTGATCTGCACCGGGACGGTGCTCGAGGCCGAGTCCGGCGACGCCCAGCCGCTGCTCTTCCACCGCGCCGGCTACCGCGACCTGCTCGCCGAGAGCTCGGCAGAATGAGAAGCGTCGAGTTGGGGCTTCTGGGCAGGTTCGAGGTACGCGTGGACGGCAGCCCGGTCGAGACCGCCGCTTGGACCCAGAGGCGGGCCCGCGACCTGGTGAAGCTGCTCGCCCTGGCGCAGGGCCATCGCATGCCACGTGAGCGTGTGATCGAGGATCTTTGGCCCCAGCTGGATGCGGAAGCGGGGTCCGCGAACCTGCACAAGGCAGCGCATCACGCGCGGCGGGCCCTCGGCCATCGGGGCGCAGTCGTGCTGCGCGAGGGCCAGGTGATGCTCGCGCCCGACGCTCAGATCGAAACGGATGTGGATCGGTTCGAGGCAACAGGAGAACCGGAGCTCTACAGGGGTGAGCTGCTACCCGACGACCGCTACGCCGAATGGGCGCAGTCCAGGCGGGCTGAGCTGCGCGCCCGCTACCTCGAAGCGCTTCGTACGGCCGGTGATTGGGAGCAGCTAGCCGCCGAAGACCCTGCGGACGAGCCCGCCCAGCGCGCGGTCATGCGGGCGCGCTTGGCTGCCGGCGATCGGCCCGGGGCGCTGCGCGCGTTCGAGCGGTTGTGTCAAGAGCTGGAGGCGAATGGCCTGCAGCCCAGCGTGGAGACGATCGCGCTTCACGCCCGGATCGCCGGCGGGGCCGCGCTGGACAAGGCCCTGGCCGATGTGGAGGCTGCACTCGCCAAGGCGGAGGTGGCGGAGCGGACTGCGTTGCTTGCGACGCGGGCCGATCTGCTACTCGCGATTGGCGACCGGGGCGCGCCTGTGGCGTATGCCGAGGCAGCAGCAGCAGCCGGCCCCGAGGGGATGGCGCTGCGAATTCGCCAGGCCTGGGCGCAGCTGGCGATCGGCGACCCGGCCTCGGCACAGGCGACCCTCGATCCACTCGAGCCCCGTTCCGATGATGAGCGTGCCGCGCAGCTCGTCACCGAGGCGGCGGCGGCCTGGTTTCAAGGAGATGTCGAGGGCGCACACCGTGCGGCGGCCGAGGCCCAGCCATTGGCCCTGGCCGCCGGACTCGAGCGCGAGGCTCGAATGGCGGTTCAGATTCAAGCGATGGTGGCCCATAGCTCGGGCGCTTGGCCCGCTGCTCTCCGAGTGGACCTGGCCGAGTCCTTACGGTTCCCCCAGCTCTCGGACACCGTCTTCGACGGGCATCTGTGCGTCGCGGAGTACGCGCTGACCAGCGGCGAGCCCCATGGCCGCATCCGCGCTGTTGGCGAGGGGCTTCACGCGAACGCGGTGCGATCCGGGGCGCGCCGGGCCCAAGCCTTCGCGGCCACGCTGCTGGGCGAGGTCTCGTTGATCGCAGGCCGGTCGGAGCAGGCCGATCGGCTGCTTCGGGAGGCGGTTGGTGTGAGCCGAGAGATCGGCGCGGTCTCGGCGGAAGCCCTGGCGCGCGTGCGCCTGGGCGAGACAGCACGGGCTCGGGGAGAGGCGACCGAGGGCGATCGGCTGCTCGCCGATGCGCTTCTCCTCTCCCGGTGGTCGCCGCTGAGCGGCCACCTCCAGCCGCTCGCATACGCGGCCTTCTTGCGAGCCACCGAGGACGCCGAGCAGGCGGCGGAGCGGCTCGACGAGGCGGAAGCCCATCTGCGAGATGACCTCGTCTGCGCGTACTGTGGACACGCCTTCCGCGTCGCAGGGGCGATCGCGGCGGCCCGGGCAGGACAGACGGATCGAGGGGCGGAGACTCTGACGGCGGCGGAGACATCGGCCGGCTTGTGGCAAGGGGGGCCGTGGCCCGCGGCGCTCGAGGAGGTACGCGGCGAGCTGGCGCACGCCCGCGGTGAGCCGCAGGCTGCCCGCGCCCACCTTGCCGCGGCACGCGAGGCTTTCGCCGGTCAGGGCTGGCGACTCGACGCCGATCGGATCGCGGCCAGGCTGGCTTCCCTGGCCTGACCTTGCCGGGAAGGTTTCGGGAAGGTCGGCCCCCTACCGTCGCCGTGACCACTATCGACGGAGGTAGAACCATGCAGACCTACGTGATTCTGCGCCGATTCGGCTGGAAGACGCCTGAGGAACTCGAAGCGGCAGCGGTGCGATCGAAGCAGGTTGGCGACGAGGAGATGCCCGAGGACGTTCGATGGATCCGTACATACGCTCTCGCCGAGGAGGGTGGGGACGTCGGGACGGTTTGCATCTACCAGGCCACCGGCCCGGAGGCCATTCGCCGGCACGCCGATCGTGCCGGCCTGCCCGCCGACGAGATCGTCCCGGTGGCGGACACGCTGCTCGTGCGGCCGGATCCGGAGCCGGTGCAGGCGTAAAGCAGAGACCCGCTGCAGGGTCGCCGGGATCGCACTGCGGTCCCGGCGGCCGTGGCGGAGCTAGAACGCCGTGCTGGTCCCGGCCGCGCGCAGCGCCAGGCCGAAGATCACCAGGCAGGCGACCGCCATGATCCCCATCTCGCGCCGGACGATCGCCAGCCCGATCTCGCGCTGGCGGTCCTCGGGCAGCGAGCGGAAGTCGAGCTCGCCGAGCTCCTGCGCCGCGGCGCCGGCGCGGATCAGCTCGGCGAGGAAGGAGACCAGCACCGGGAGCCCGCCGTAGAGGACGTGCAACTCGTCGGTGCTGTGTGCGGTGAAGACGAGCAGCAGCCCGAGCAGCGCCTGCAGGATCACCGCGGCCTGGGCCACCCGCAGCAGGTACCAGAAGCCGACCGAGGGCCGGCGCGCCAGCCAGGCCGCGCCGCCCCAGATCCCGGCCGCCAGGTTGGCGGCGAGCAGCGCGATCCCGGCGACGAGATGGACCTCTACCACGGGCGCGCCAGCTTACGGGCTGGACCGCCCAAAGCCGCGTCAAGAGGTCGGGATTTCCGCTTACTGATGCGGAAAATCACTATGTAACAGGTTGATACAAAGTTGGTGGTATAACGGCTGAGGCCGTGCTTCAGAGCTACCTCCCCGTTCTCGTCTTCGCCGGTCTGGGAATCGTGGTTGGTAGCGCCTTCGTGCTGCTGAACGGGGTGATCGGGGGGCGCCGGCCGAACCCGCTCAAGGGCCAGCCCTACGAATGCGGGCTGCCGACCCAGATCACCAAGGGGTTCCGCTTCGGCGTCAGCTTCTACATGATCGCGATGCTCTTCATCCTCTTCGACATCGAGGTCGTCTTCCTCTACCCGGTGGGCGTCCTGGTCAGCTCGGCGAAGAGCGTCTTCGTGCTGGTCGAGATCTCGATCTTCGTCCTGCTGCTCTTGGTCGCACTCGTCTTCGTCTGGGCGCGAGGAGCGCTCGATTGGAGATAGAGGGCGGGAACCTGAGGGCTCGGCAGCTGCGCGCCCGCGAGATGCTGCGGGGCGATCTCGAGGGGCGTGACCTCGAGAAGCACGTCGAGGAGAGCATCTTCACGACGACGCTCGAGAAGGGCCTCAACTGGGCCCGCTCCAACTCGGTCTTCCCCGCCACCTTCGGGCTCGCCTGCTGCGCGATCGAGTTCATGTCGATGGTCACGGCGCGGGCGGACCTCGCCCGCTTCGGCGCCGAGGCGCTGCGCGCCTCGCCCCGGCAGGCGGACCTGCTGGTCCTCTCGGGCCGGGTCTCGATCAAGATGGCGCCGGTCGTCCGCCGCCTCTACGACCAGATGTTGGAGCCGAAGTGGGTGATCGCGATGGGGGCCTGCTCCTCCTCGGGCGGGATGTTCGCCAACTACGCGGTGGTCCAGGGCGCCGACAAGTTCATGCCCGTGGACGTACACGTCCCCGGCTGCCCCCCGCGCCCCGAGGCGCTGCTGCACGGGTTCAACAAGCTGCAGCGGATGATCCGCGGCCAGCCGGACCTCGGCTGGCGCCAGCGCTACAACGCGGTCGGCACCGAGGAGTGGGCCCGCTTCGAGCCCGGCGCGCCGACCCCCGAGGCGCTCCAGAGCGCTGCCAGGGTTGCCAGGGCGTCCGCGCCCGAACCCCGCACGCCCGGACGCGAAGCGGAGGACGTGCGGGTTGATGGCGAAGCCGAGGAGATGGGCGGTGGTGGCGAAGCCGGAAACCCGGGCGTCAGGGGGAACGATGCCTGACGCACCGGGACTCGAGCTGATCGCGCAGGGGATCAACGGGGAGCGCGAGCGAACCGTGATCGAGACCTCGCACGAGCACGGCGTCGCCACCCTGATCGTCGACTCCGAGCGGGTGCTCGACGCGCTGCGCTGGCTGCGCGACACCGAGGGGCAGGGCTACACCTTCCTCTCCAGCCTGCACGCCGCCGACTACCTGCCGGCGACGCCCCGCTTCGCGCTCCACTACGAGCTGCTCTGCCGCGAGCGGGTGGAGCGGATCCACGTCAAGGCCCTGCTGGAGGACCCCGCACCCGACAACGGCACCGACCAACTTCCGGAGATCGACTCCTGCTTCGAGCTCTTCCCGACTGCCGACTTCCACGAGCGGGAGGCCTACGACTTCTTCGGGATCGTCTTCCGCGGCCATCCCGACCTGCGCCGCATCCTGATGCCCGAGGACTACGTCGGCTGGCCGCAGCGCCGCGACTTCCCGATCGGCGGCGAGCCCGTCCTCTACACCCACAACGAGATAGACGCCCCCCGCTGGTTCGAGTGATGGCCGACGAGACGCTCAGAGACGAGATGATCGAGACCGAGCGGGGCCTGGGACGCGAGATCGAGGACCCGGTGGCGGCCCTGGTCGACGCCGGCGCCGAGGTGCACCGCGAGCGGCTGGAGGCGGCCGGTGGGGAGCTGGAGCAGGAGCTGCTGACGATCAACATGGGGCCGCACCATCCCGCCACCCACGGGGTGCTGCGGCTGATCGTGACCCTGCAGGGAGAGCGGGTGATCGACCTGAAGCCGATCGTCGGCTACGTCCACACCGGGATCGAGAAGTCCTGCGAGGACAAGTCCTATTGGAAGGTGATCCCGTTCGTGGAGCGGATGGACTACCTCTCCTACTTCTTCAACATGGAAGCGTTCTGCGGCTGCGTCGAGCGATTGTGCGAGCTGGAGATCCCGCCGCGAGCGAAGTATCTGCGGGTGATCCACATGGAGCTGAACCGGCTGCACTCGCACCTGGTCTGGCTCGCGACCACCTGCATCGACCTCGGTGCGATCTCGATGTTCTGGTACGGCTTCCGCGAGCGGGACGCGGTCCTCGACCTGTTCGAGATGTCGACGGGGCAGCGGATGCACACCCGCTACTTCCAGGTCGGCGGGGTCTTCGAGGACATCCCGGTCGGCTTCGGGCGGAAGCTGCGCAACTTCTGCGACGAGATGCCCGCCCGGTTCGACCAGTACGAGGCGCTGCTCGACCAGAACGAGATCTTCCTGCGCCGCACGCGCGACGTCGGGATCGTCTCCCGCGAGCGCCTGCTCGAGCTCGGGGTGACCGGGCCCCTCCTGCGCGCCGCCGGCGAGCCGTGGGACATGCGCAAGAGCCCCGGCTACCTGAGCTACGAGGACTTCGACTTCGCGATCCCGGTGGGGACCGTGGGCGACGGCTACGACCGCTACCGGGTCCGCCTCCAGGAGATGCGGGAGTCGGTGCGGATCATCGAGCAGGCGATCGAAGGGCTGCCGGAGGGACCATGGATCGCCGACGAGCGCAAGTACGTGCTGCCCCCGCGCGACGAGCTCTCCACCTCGATGGAGGCGCTGATCCACCACTTCAAGCTGGTCACCGAGGGCTTTCGCGTGGCGCCCGGCGAGCTCTACTACTCGATCGAGAGTCCCAGGGGAGAGCTGGGTTGTTTCGTGCTGGCCGACGGCTCGGCGAAGCCGGCCCGCGTCCACTTCCGCGATCCCTCCTTCGTCAACCTGATGGCGCTCCGCGAGATGAGCGTCGGCGGGCTGATCGCCGACCTGATCCAGAACCTGGCGATGCTCGACCCGATCCTCGGGGGAATCGACCGATGACCCCGATCATCCCCGGCGACCGGGCGCCCTGGCGCGGCGATCCCGGGCACATCCAGGACGTTCCCGAGCCGCCCTGGGAAGACCAGATTCCGGAGGAGATCCAGGGCGAGCCGCTCGCCGATGCCTCGATCACCGCGGAGCAGGCCGCCGCCGAGCAGCGCGAGCCGCACGGCGAGCCGGCGCCGGTCCGCGACCCCTCGGAGGTCGAGGTGCCCGAGGAGCTCGCCGCAGAGATCCGCCGCACGATGGCGCGCTACCCGCAAAAGCGCTCGGCGGCGATCCCGGCCCTGTGGGCGGTGCAGCGGCGCTACGGCTGGTGCAGCCCGGAGGGGATCGACCAGGCGGCGGCGGTAATGGGCGTCACCCCGGGCCACCTGCAGTCGGTGGCGAGCTTCTACGACCTCTTCCACCTCGAGCCCACCGCCGAGCACCAGGTACTGGTCTGCACCAACATCTCCTGCTGGCTGCGCGGCTCCGACGACCTGCTCGAGGCGTTCCTCGACGCATCCCGCGACGACGACGCCTACGTGAGGGGCTTCGAGTGCCTCGGGGCGTGCGACATCGCGCCGATGGCCTCGATCGACGACCGCTACTACGGCCCGCTCACCGACGAGGATGCCGCGGCGGTGATCCACCAGCTCCGGGCGGGCGAGGAGGTCCTGCCGGAGAAGCGGCTCGCGGCGCGGGGCGCCGCCGGGGGCGAGGCGGACGACGACGAGCGGCTCCGCGACCACCCCCTGAACAGGCCGGACGCAGGGGGGCGCGCCCCCGGAGGAGACGGCTGATGGCCGCCGGGGAGACCCGCCTCCTCTTCCGCAACATCGACGAGCCCGACCTGGCCTCGATCGACACCTACCGGCGCCTCGGCGGCTACCGCTCGATCGAGAAGGCGTTCGGCGCGATGCGCCCCGAGGAGGTGCTGAACGAGCTCGAGGCCTCCGGACTGCGGGGGCGCGGCGGCGCCGGGTTCTCGATGGGCAAGAAGGCCTCGTTCCTGCCGCGGGGCGACATGGACAAGTACCTCTGCTGCAACGCGGACGAGTCCGAGCCCGGCGCCTTCAAGGACCGCGAGCTGATGCAGAAGAACCCCCACCAGCTGATCGAGGGGGTCGTGATCGCGGCCCGCGCCGCCGGCGCCAACCGCTGCTTCATCTACATCCGCGGCGAGTACGACCTCCAGGGCGACGTCCTCGACCGGGCCGTCGCTGAGGCCTACGAGGCCGGCTACCTGGGCGAGGACGTGCTCGGCTCCGGCGAGCAGGTGGAGCTGGTCGTCCACCGCGGCGCCGGCGCCTACATCTGCGGGGAGGAGACGGCGCTGCTCGACTCCCTCGAGGGCAAGCGCGGCAACCCCCGCCTCAAGCCCCCCTTCCCCGCGGTCCAGGGCCTCTACGACGGACCGACCCTGATCAACAACGTCGAGACGCTCTCCAACGTCCCCCACATCGTCGCCTCCGGCGCCGACTGGTTCAAGGGCTTCGGCACCGAGCAATCGCCAGGAACGAAGGTCGTATCCGTGTCGGGTGACGTGCAGCGTCCCGGCAATTACGAGGTCGAGCTCGGGGTCCCGACCCGCGAGCTGATCGAGGGGCTGGCCGGCGGCACCCTCGAGGGCCGCGAGCTGAAGGGGTTCTTCCCGGGCGGCTCCTCCGCGCCGGTGCTGACGGCCGAGGAGGGCCTCGACCTGCCCTACAGCTTCGAGGCGATGCAGGAGGCGGGATCGATGCTCGGGTCCGGCTCGATCATCGTCTTCGACGAGACCACCAGCGTGGTCGAGCTGGCGCTGCGGACGGCGCGCTTCTACCACCACGAGTCCTGCGGCAAGTGCACCCCCTGCCGGGAGGGGACCAACTGGACGGTGAAGATGCTGGAGCGGATGATCCGCGGCGAGGCGACCCCGATCGACCTGGAGACCACCGCCTCGGTGCAGACCAACATCATCGGCAACTGCCTCTGCGTGCTCGGCGACTCGATGGCGATGCCGGTTGGCTCGATGGTGGAGAAGTTCCGCTCCGAGTTCGACGAGGCGATCGAGCACGGCGTGCCCGGCGCCTCGCTCGGCCCCTCCAGCGGCGAGCCGGCGATCGTGCCGCCGGGGGCGCGGTCTGTGCCGATGCCGGCGCGAGCGGGGGAGGTTGCATGACCCGCCAGATCCGAAACGCGGTGACCCTGGTGATCGACGGGCGCGAGGTGACCGCGCCCGAGGGGACGATGCTGGTCGACGCCGCCAAGGGCGGCGACATCGAGATCCCGATCTTCTGCTACGAGCCGAAGCTGGGGGAGCCGGTCGGGGCCTGCCGGATGTGCCTGGTCGAGATCGAGGGGATCCCGAAGCTGCAGACCGCCTGCTCCACCCCCGTCCGCGACGGCATGGTCGTCTACACCCAGACCGACCAGGTGAAGGAGGCCCAGAACGCGGTGGTCGAGTTCCTGCTCGTCAACCACCCGCTCGACTGCCCGGTCTGCGACAAGGGCGGCGAGTGCCCGCTGCAGGACATCGCGATGGGCTGGGGCCCCGGGAAGAGCCGCTTCACCGACCCGAAGCGGCACTTCCAGAAGCCGCTCGAGCTCTCGCCGCTGATCGCGATCGACCGCGAGCGCTGCATCCTCTGCTACCGCTGCGTCCGCTTCAGCCAGGAGGTGGCCGAGGACGAGCAGCTGCAGCTGCTCGAGCGGGGAGACAAGAGCT
This sequence comes from Solirubrobacterales bacterium, assembly GCA_050697275.1. Taxonomy (GTDB): domain Bacteria; phylum Actinomycetota; class Thermoleophilia; order Solirubrobacterales; family 70-9; genus JBOGZI01. The sequence continues at coordinate 10,547 of JBOGZI010000069.1, forward strand.
TCGTCGGCACCTTCGACGAGCGCCCCTACATCGCCCCCTTCCACGGCAACATCATCGAGCTCTGCCCGGTCGGGGCGCTCACCTCCTACACCTACCGCTTCCGTGCGCGCCCCTGGGACATCGAGCAGGCGGGCTCGGTCTGCACGCTCTGCCCGAGCCAGTGCAACGTCGCCTTCACCGTGCGGGACGAGCGGGTGCTGCGGGTGCTGGCCCGCGACAACACCGAGGTCGACGACGGCTGGCTCTGCGACAAGGGCCGCTTCGCCTTCCAGATGTTCGGATCCGAGCAGCGCATCACCCGGCCGATGATCCGCGGCGGCGACGGCAAGCTGGCCCCGGTGAGCTGGGGGGAGGCGATGAACCGGGTCGCGGACGGCCTCGGCAGGGCGGGCACGAGGGCGGCGGTGCTCGCCGGAGGAGGCACCTCGAACGAGGAGGGCTGGCTGGCGCAGCGGATCATCCGCGAGCTCGGCTCGGCGAACGTCGGCTCCTCGGCCAACCCGATCGACGCGGGCCTGCTCGGCGAGCTCTCGCGGCCGGAGCTGGCGGCGCGGATGACGGACATCGACATCGCCGACACGATCCTGGTGGTTGGAACCGACCCGCTGCACGAGATGCCGATCCTCGACCTGCGGATCCGCAAGGCGGTGCGCCGCTCGCGGGCGAAGCTCGGGGTCGCCTCGGAGCGGCCGACCGCGCTCGACGGGGGGGCGACCGAGGCCGTCCGCTACCCCCCGGGGGACGCGGCGGCCTTCCTGCGGGCGCTGGCCGCAGGGCTCGGCGTCGAGGGGTACGAGCCCGGCGGGCCGCTTCAGGACCAGGCGGACTTGGTCGCGGAGCTGTTGCGCGGCGCCCCGGACCCCGTAATCGTCTGGGGGGAGAGGCTGTGGCGCAGCCCCGGCGCGGTCGAAGCGCTCCACGCCTGCGCCCGCTCGCTGGAGATGCACAAGCGGATCGGCCCCGGCCTGCTCGAGGTTCCGGAGGAGGCGAACGGGCGCGGGCTGCGCGAGGTCGGCTGCCTTCCGGGGGCCGCCGCCGGCCTGGCGCCGGGCGACGGGGCGACGGGAAGTGGACCCGCCCCCGGCGAGTTCGACGCCCTGCTGCTGCTCGGCAGCGATCCCGTCCGCAACTACCCGGACTCCGGGGCCTGGCGCGAGGCGCTCGCCGGCTCCTTCGTGGTCTCGGTGGCGATGTTCGAGGATCAGTCCACGGCCCTGGCGAACGTGGTGCTCCCGGCGGAGACCCACGCCGAGAAGGAGGGGACCGTCACCCACCCGGACGGCCGCCTGCAGCGGGTGCGCCGCAACGTCCCCCATCCCGGCGATGTCCGGCCGGGCTGGCGGGTCCTCCTCGAGCTCTCCGCCGCGCTCGGCCGGGATCTCGGGATGAGCACCGTCGAAGAGGTCTTCGAGGCCCTCTCGAGGGACGTTCCCTTCTACGACACGCTCACCTACGAGGAGATCGGCGGGCGCGGGTTCCGCTGGCAGGATCGCGACCCCGGGACCTCTTGGGTGCCGTCCAGCGGGCCGGCGGGCGCGGGTGAGGATGCGAAATCGGGAGTTGGCTCGCATAGCGAGAGGAAGTCGCCAACTCCGGTCCCGGGCAACGGTGACGGGCTGCTGCTGGGGACCTACCGCGACCTGTGGGCGGTGGACGTCACCAAGCGCAACCCGGCGCTCCGCTTCCTGATGCCGAAGCAGCGGTTGGAGCTGGCTCCGGATGACGCGAAGCAGCTTCAGCTCGACAACGGGGACCCGGTCACCGTCTCGGTCAGCGGCTCGAGCGTCGAGGCCAAGGTGGCGATCCGGGAGCGGATGCGATCGGGCGCGGCCTTCCTGATCGAGGGAACCGAGGAGGGCAACGCCAACCTGCTCGCCGACGGCGTCCCCCGCCGGATCTCGGTCGCCAAGGCGGCCTCCGCTACCCAGGGTGAGACCGGGGAGGCCGAGGGATGAGCCTTCCGCTCGCCGAGGTGAACTACGTCGAGGCGACCTGGGTGATGGTGGTCAAGTCGATCCTCATCTTCCTCGGCGTCTTCCTGATCGTGCCGGTGCTGACCGTGGTCGAGCGAAAGCTGATCGGGCGCTTCCAGAACCGCTACGGCCCGAACCGGGTCGGCCCGGTGGGGCTGATGCAGCCGCTCGCCGACATCCTCAAGCTCGCCGGCAAGGAGATGTTCAGGCCGGACGCGGCCGTCCCGCTGCTCTACGCGATCGCCCCGGCGCTGGTGATCTTCTCGGGGATCATCACCCTGGCGATCCTCCCCTTCGGCAACGTCGAGGACGGGGTCGGCCTCTACGGGATCGACGTCTCGATCGGGGTCCTCTACTTCTTCGCCTTCAGCTCACTCGCCTTCTACGGCCTGCTGCTGGCCGGGTGGTCGTCGGGCTCGAAGTACAGCTTCCTCGGGGCGATGCGCTCCGCGGCCCAGCTGATCTCCTACGAGGTCTCGATGGGGCTCTCACTGCTGGGCGCGGTGATGATGGCCGGCTCGCTCTCGCTCACCCAGGTGGTCGAGGCTCAGGACACCGTCTGGTACGTCGCCCCCCAGATCGTCGGCTTCCTGATCTTCATGGTGGCCGGGTTCGCGGAGACCAACCGCGCCCCGTTCGACCTGCCCGAGGCCGACGCCGAGCTGGTCCAGGGCTACATGACCGAATACGGGGGGATGCGCTTCGGCTCCTACATGCTCGCCGAGTACCTGGAGATGTTCGTCGTCTCCGGGATCGCGGTCACCTTCTTCCTCGGCGGCTGGCAGGGCCCCGGACCGGGCTGGCTCGATCCGGTCTGGATGCTGGTCAAGACGCTGTCGCTGGTCGTCCTCTTCATCTGGGTGCGGGCCACCCTGCCGCGCCTCCGCTACGACCAGCTGATGAGCCTCGGCTGGAAGGTGCTGCTGCCGCTCGCCACCCTCAACGTCTTCGTGACCGCGCTGATCGTCACGGTGAGCTGATGGAGGCGAAGCTGAACAGCGAGAAGGCCGACTGGGAGGCGTTCCCCTACCTCGACTCGGATGACGTGATCTCGGTTCAGCGCGGCCCCGAACCCGGGGGCGCCAAGGGCGCCTACCGCGCCTTCGGGGAGACGCTGCGCGGGCTGCGCACGACGTTCGCCCGGATCCTCGAGGGCCCGGTGACCATCCAGTACCCGGAGGAGAAGACCCCGGTCTATCAGCGCTTTCGCGGCCGCCACAAACTCCACCGCTTCGAGGACACCGGCCTCGAGAAGTGCGTCGGCTGCTCGCTCTGCGTCGCGGCCTGCCCCGCCGACTGCATCCGGGTGGTCGCCGAGGAGAACGACCCCAAGGACCGCAAGTCGGCCGGCGAGCGCTACGCCGAGGTCTACGAGATCAACCTCTCGCGCTGCATCTTCTGCGGCTACTGCGAGGTGGCCTGCCCCTTCGACGCGATCACGATGGGCCACGACTACGAGATGTCGGACTACAACCGCTCCGACCTGATCTTCACCAAGGAGATGCTGCTCGCCGAGCCGATCGATCGCACGCCTCTGCGCAGGGAGGGCGAGTAGCTTTGAGCCGATGGCGGAGAGCGGATTCGAGCGGTTCATCGCGATCCACAGGGCGGGGACAGAGGCGTTCAACCGGGGGGACTTCGATTCGGCCCTGGCCGTCTTCCCCGAGGACGCCGAATGGCATGCGGTCAGCGACGATCCCGAGACGAGCCGGCCCGTCCGGGTGCGGCAGTTCCTCTCGCGGGAGGAGGCGCTCGAAGCGATCGGGCATCCTGGGTAGTCAATGGGTTCCAACGCCGACCTGGTGGAGCGATTCCGCGCCGCCTTCTCAGGGGGCGACGTCGATGGCGCGCTCGCCTGCCTCAGTCCCGACGCCGAGATTCTGCCCATCCGCGCCCGCCTCGAGGGGACGACATACCGCGGGCACGAGGGCTACCGACACCTGCTCACCGACTTCGACCAGGACTGGGACGACCTGCGGCTCCACGTCGACGAGTTGCGGGAGAAGGGCGAATACGTCATCGCCTCCAGCCGCATCTCCGCGCAGGGCAGGGCGAGCGGAGTCGAGCTGGACGTGCCGCTGGCCGTCGTCTTCGAGGTCCGCGACGACCTGGTGGTCCGGATGGAGAGCTTCGAGCAGCTCGACGCAGCCCTCGCCGCGGCCGGGCTCTCCAAGTGACCTCGACCCGATAGGGGCCCCGCGGTGAAGGAGGTCGCCTTCTTCGCCGGGGCGATCGGCACCTTGGGCGGCGCGGTCGCGGTGATCGGGCTGCGTAACCCCTTCTACAGCGTGCTCGCGCTGATCGTGCACCTGATCTCGCTGGCGGGACTCTTCCTGCTGCTGCAGGGCGAGTTCCTGGCGGCCGCGCAGATCGTCGTCTACGCGGGGGCGGTGATGGTGCTCTACGTCTTCGTCGCCGCCTACGTCGGCAACGTCGAGGAGCCGCTCTGGGAGCCGATCCCCGGCCAGCGCTTCATCGCGCCGCTGCTCGGCCTCGCGCTGTTCGTCGAGCTCTCGATCGCGATCATCGGCTCGGGGCTGAAGACGATCGAGGGCGATGGCCCCACCGTCGAGCTCGGCTTCGGCTCGCCCGCCGAGATCGGCCGCCTGCTGCTCGAGCGCTTCCTGATCGCCTTCGAGGCCGCCTCCCTCCTGCTTCTCATCGCGGCCGTGGGCGCGGTGGTGCTGGCCGGTCGCCGCCGTGAAGGGGACGCCCCCGGCACCGAGGGGGCCGCCTAGTGGACCTCACCTGGTACCTGGTCCTCTCGGCGCTGATCTTCGCCACGGGCGCCGCGGGAGTGCTGCTACGCCGCAGCCCGCTGGTGATCCTGCTCTGCCTCGAGCTGATGCTGAACGCCGGCAACCTGGCGCTGCTCACCTTCAGCCGCTCGCTCGCCGACCAGGACGGCCAGGTGTTCGCGCTGGTGGTGATGGTGATCGCGGCCTGCGAGGTGGTGGTCGGGCTGGGGATCATCGTCGCCGCCTACCGCCGCCGCATCCCCCTCAACGTCGACGACCTCCGCACCCTGCGGGGCTAGCACGTGGACGCCACCACCTACGGCTGGCTGGTCCTCGCCTTCCCGCTCGCCGGGACGCTGGTCATCTCGCTCGGCTGGCGCCTCCTGCCGGGACGCAGTGCGGGCTGGATCGGGACCGCGGCGATCGGGCTCTCCTTCGCCAACTCGCTCGGCATGCTCTTCCAGCTGCTGGACCGGCCGGCGGACGACCGCCACCTGACCTCCTCGCTCTACGACTACGCGAGCGCGAGCGGGCTCGACATCCAGATGAACGTCCTGGTCGACCCGCTCTCGGTCTACATGTGCCTCGTGGTCAGCGGGATCTCCGCGCTGATCCACCTCTACTCGATCTCCTACCTCACCTCCGACCGCGGCTACGCCCGCTTCTTCGCCTACCTCAACTTCTTCGTCTTCTCGATGCTGCTGCTGGTCCTGGCCGGCAACCTGATCCTGCTGATCGTCGGCTGGGCCTTCGTCGGCTTCGCCTCCTACGCGCTGATCAGCTTCTGGTACCGGCGCGGCACCGCGGTCGACGCCGGCATGAAGGCCTTCGTGATCAACGTGGTCGGCGACGTCGGCCTGGTGTTGGCGGCGCTGTTCATATTCCGCGAGCTCGGCACCTTCGACCTGCTCGGCATCTTCGAGGCGGCGCCCGAGGAGTTCACCACCAACGAGGGCGTCGCGGTGGCGATCGGGCTGCTGCTCCTGGTCGGCGCCTTCGCCAAGTCCGCCCAGGTGCCGCTCCACACCTGGCTGCCCGACGCGATGGAGGGCCCCACCCCGGTTTCGGCGCTGATCCACGCCGCGACCATGGTCACCGCCGGCGTCTACCTGATCGCCCGCTTCCACCCCGTCTTCGAGATCGCGCTCACCGCCGCCGACATCGCCGCCCTGATCGGGCTGGCGACCCTGCTGATCACGGCGACGATCGCGCTGGTCGTCACCGACCTGAAGCGGATCATCGCCTATTCGACCATGAGCCAGATCGGCTACATGGTCGTCGGGGTCTCGATCGGCGCCTACAGCGCCGGGCTCTTCCACCTGATGACCCACGCCTTCTTCAAGGCGCTCCTCTTCATGGCGGCCGGCTCGGTGATCGGCGCGATGGCGAACCGCCAGAACATCGACCTGATGGGCGGCTTCCGTCGCTCGCTGCCCTTCACCTCGGCGCTGCTGCTGGTCGGCTGCCTGGCGCTCGCCGCCTTCCCGGGGACCTCGGGCTTCTTCTCCAAGGACGAGATCCTCGCCTTCGCCGAGTACCGGGGCGGCTTCTACGAGATCTTCGTGATCGGCGGCTACCTCGGCGCCCTGCTCACCGCCTTCTACGCCTTCCGGATCGGTTTCCGGGTCGCCCTCGGCCCGCCCTGCGAGACGGCCCGCGACCTCGAGCAGGGAACCCACCGCCACGTCGAGCCGGAGAACCCGGCCACCGGCGAGCCGGAGGACACCGACGTCGGCTTCCCCGGTGAGAAGCACGCCATCGCCGAGGAGGCCCGCCCGATGAAGGTGGCGATGTCGGTGCTCGGCCTCGGCGCCCTCTTCGCGGGCCTCGTCCAGGTGCCCGGGGTAAGCGACGTGATCCACGAGTTCCTGCACGGCTCCTTCGAGGACTCGAGCCTCTACGAGCAGGGCCCGACCACGGGAGCCGAGTGGGAGGGCCTGGCGATCGGCGCGGTCATCTCGCTGCTCGGGATCGGGCTCGCCGGCCTCCTCTACCTGCGCCGCCCTGGCACCACCGCCGCGCTTCAGCAGCGACTCCCGGCGCTCCACACCTTCCTCGAGCGCAAGTGGTACTTCGACGAGCTGATCGACGTCCTCGTGGTGCGGCCGGCGCTCGCCGTCGGCCGCTGGGCGAACTCGGTCTTCGAGCGCTACGTGGTCCAGGGGCTGGTGGGCGGCACCACCGGGCTCGCGCGCGGCGCCAACGCCGCGGTCCGGGTCGCCCAGTCGGGCTACCTGCGCTCCTACGCCCTGCTGCTGGTCGCCGGCTTCGCCGGCCTCGCCCTCTACTTCCTGCTGCAGTCATGAGCGGCGCGGTTGGACAACGGGAGGCGCGGCCATGATCCAGCTCCTCCTCTGGGGACCGCTGATCGCCGGGCTCTGGGCCTGCGTCACCCCTCGGCGCGCGGTCTGGTCGATTCCCGTGACGGGCGGCGTCCTCCGGCTGGTCGCGACGATCGTGCTCGTCACCCAATTCGATCCCTCCGGCGGCCTCCAGCACACCGTGGACGAGAGCTGGATCCCCGACCTCGGGGTCCGCTACCAGCTCGGGGTGGACGGGATCAGCGTCTTCCTGATCTTGCTCACCACGGTCCTCTGGGTCGCGGTGACGATCTGGACGGCGATCCGGCCGCACGAGCGCCCGCGCACCTGGTTCCTGATGCTGGGGCTCGCCGAGACGGCGACGCTCGGCGCCTTCCTCGCCCAGGACCTGCTGCTCTTCGTCCTCTTCTTCGACCTGATGCTGATCCCGTTCTACTTCCTCTTCGGGAGTTGGGGGGAGGAGCATCCGGGGCGCGAGGGCGAGGGTGTGATCCGCCCCTCGGCGGCGACGATCAAGATGATCGTCTACACCCTGGTCGGCTCCTTGCTGATGCTGGCCGGCGCGGTCGCCACCGGGGTGATCGCCGGCGACGGGACGCCGCAGTTCTCGATGGCTGAGCTGGCGGCCGATCCGCTCGGCGAGGGAAGCCAGCGCTGGATCTTCTGGTTCTTCGCCGCGGCGTTCCTGGTCAAGATGCCGGCCTTCCTGGTCCACGGCTGGATGCCGGACGCCTACCGGGTCGCGCCGCTGGCCGCACTCGCGGTTTTCTCGGGGGTGCTCTCCAAGGTGGGCGCCTACGGCTTCCTGCGGGTGGTGCTGCCGATCTTCCCCGACGCCACCATCCAGTTCCAGGAGGTGGTGCTGGTGATCGCGCTCGCCTCGATCCTCTACGGCTCGGTGATGGCCTTCACCCAGACCAGCGCCCGGCTGGTCGCCGGCTACTCCTCGGTGGCGCAGCTCGGCTTCATCACCCTCGGCATCTTCAGCCTGCGGCCCGACGGGGCGGACGGCGCGGTACTGCAGATGGTCAACCACGGCCTGGTGATCGCGCCGCTGCTGCTGATCTTCGTGATCCTCTCCGAGCGCGCCGGCGACGACATCGTCCGCATGGGAGGGCTCGCCCTGCGGGCGCCGGTGCTGGCGGCGATGTTCCTGATCGTGACCATGGCCCTGCTCGCGATCCCCGGCTCCGCCAACTTCATCGGGGAGTTCTTCATCCTCAACGGGATCTTCCAGGAGAAGGTGGTCTTCGCCCTCGTCGCCTCGATCGGGATCGCCCTCGCGGCCTACTACGCCCTGCGCCTCTTCCAGGCCGCGATGCACGGCCGCCTCCGCGAAGGGCTCGAATCGCGCGAGATCCCCTGGCGCGAAGGAGCCGTACTCGGCGCCCTGGTCGCCTGCATCGTCGCGCTTGCCCTCTGGCCCGGCCTGATCCTCCACCGGGCTGAGGACTCGGTGGATGGCCAGCTGACCAACGTCGAGGGTTCCCAGGGCGACGGCGCTCTCACCCGGCACCCCCCGACCCGAAGCGGAGGAGATGCCGGTTGACGTCGTTCAACGCCCCCGAGATCGACTACGCCGGGCTCTCGCCTGTGATCGCGCTGACCGCGGGGCTGTGCGTGGTGCTGCTCGCCGGGCTGCTGCCCCGGGTCGGCCGCTTCATCATGGCGTACACGACGATCGCGGTGCTGGCGACGACCGCCGGGCTCTGCATCTGGCAATGGAGCGAGCAGGAGGACCTGGTCTCCGGCGCGCTGCGGCTCGACGCGCTCGGGCTGGCGGCGGCGCTGATCGCGATCCTCGCCGCCGCGGTGGTCGTCTTCCTCTCGATCCGCGAGCCCGCCGCCGAGGAAGCCGGCCACGGCGCCTTCTACGCGCTGCTGCTCGGCTCGGTGCTCGGCATGACCCTGCTGGCGCAGGCGCAGAACCTGGTCAGCTTCTTCGTCGGGCTCGAGCTGCTCTCGATCCCGCTGTACGTGCTCTGCGCCTCGGCCCGGCGCGAGGAGGCCTCCCTCGAGTCGGGACTCAAGTACCTGGTGATCGGCTCGGTCGGCTCGGCCACCCTGCTCTACGGCTTCGCCCTGCTCTACGGGGCCGCGGGGTCGACCGACTTCACGGCGATCGCCGCGGAGCTCGAGCTCGGTGGGCAGGCCGATGACACCCTGGTCCTGATCGGCACCGCGATGGCCGCCACCGGGCTCGCCTTCAAGGTCTCGCTCGCCCCCTTCCACCAGTGGACGCCCGACGTCTACCAGGGGGCGCCGACCCCGGTCACCGCCTTCATGGCGGTCGCCACCAAGGCCGCCGCCTTCATCGCGCTCCTCCGCCTCTTCGAGACCGCGCTCGGCCCGATCGTCGACGATTGGCAGCCGGCGCTCGCTGCCCTCGCGGTGGCCTCGATCGCTGTCGGCAACATCGGCGCCCTCGGCCAGGACTCGCTGAAGCGCCTGCTCGGCTACTCGGGGATCGCCCAGGCCGGCTACATCCTGGCCGGGATCGTGGTCGCGAACGAGACGGGGGTCGAGGCGCTGGTCTTCTACCTCGCCGCCTACTGCCTGATGAACCTGGCTGTGTTCGCCGCGATTGTCGCCCGCGAGCGCGAGACCCCCTATGGCGACGACATCGAGGCGCTCGCCGGGATCGGCCGCTCCCGCCCGCTCCTCGCCTGGCCGCTGACGATCGGGATGCTCGCCCTGGCGGGCCTCCCGGGCACGGCGGGGTTCATGGGCAAGCTCTTCCTGATCGAGGCGACCGTCGAGGGCGACTACACCTGGCTCGGCGTCGCGATCGTGATCGGGACGATGGTCTCACTCGCCTACTACCTGCGCGTGGTCGCGGCGGTCTGGATGCAGCCGGAGCCGGCCGCCCGCCCGGGCAAGCCGATGCCGGCGATCGCGGGCGGGGCACCGGACGCCGGCTCCTCCGCTGCGCGTCCGGGGCCGGCTTTGGGGAAGCGCGGGATCCCGAGGGGCGCCAGCCGCTGCGGGCTGGTGGTCGGCAGCGGAATCCTCTGCGCGGCCGCCACGATCGCCTTCGGCGTCTACCCCGACCCACTGATCGACTGGGCGACGCACGCGGCGAGCTCGCTCACGACCTCCTTATAGGTTCTCTTCCGATGAGGCTCACGGGATAGGTCGCTTCGATGGGCAAGGTGGAAGAGGTCGTGGTCGTGGAAGCCGACCAGGACACGCGCGTCGTCTTCGCGTGGGATGGTCGCGTGCTCGAGGTCTTCAGTTGGCTGGAGCGGGGCGCCCTCCGCCTCCATCGCGAGATTCTGGACCTGGAGATCGGCGGGCCGGATCGCAAGGGTCGTTACGAGGTCAAGGTCGGCTATGCAGTGCGGACGGACGCCGGAGAGCGTCGGTTCCAGCGCGGGAGCTGGTCGTGGAAGCTCGACGAGAGTCAGATGCAGATGGCGCAGCCGCTGCTCGATTCCGTCCAGGGCGCGACGGAGCAGTAACGGCCGCTTGCCGCCCGATCAGCTGCGGTGGCGCTTCAGCTGCTGGCTCAGCCAGACCCGCGCCATCAGCAGCGCCGCGCCGGCGCCGCTCAGCGAGGTGAGGGTCTCCTCCAGCGGGAAGCCGGCGACATGGGCGATCACGCCGCCTTCCCCTTTGTGTCGTCCCCGTACGCGTCGTGGTAGTTCCACCAGCCGTACGGCGCAGTCTGCGGGTAGCCCTCGGGCGAGTCCTCCCACTCCTCCTGCCGCCCCAGCGGGGTCATGTCCATGTAGCTCCAGGTGGTTCCGATCGCCTCGTCGCCGCGGCTGTCGATGAAGTAGGTGCGAAAGACGCGGTCCCCGTCGCGGATGAAGGCGTTGTGGCCGTGCCATTCGTCGACGTCGAAGTCGGCGTCGAAGTCATCGGTGATCGTGTACCAGGGGATCTGCTCCCACCCCATGTGCTCTTTCAGGCCATGGATCTCGGCCTGGGGGGCGCGCGAGACGTAGGCGAGCGTCGTGTCGCGGGCGTTGATGTGGGCGAGGTTGCTGACCTGGTCGGCGAGGAAGGAACAGCCGACGCAGGCCCGTTCCGGAAACGCGCCCCCTTCTGCGTAGGTGGTGACCTCCGGCCCGTAGTAGAACCGGTAGACGATCAGCTGGCGGCGCCCCTCGAACAGGTCGAGCAGGCTCGCGGGCCCGTTCGGGCCCGCGAAGCGATAGTCCTTCTCCACCGCCCACCACGGCATCCGGCGGCGCTCGGCGGCGAGCGCGTGGCGGGCACGGGTGTGCTCCGTCTCCGTCGCCAGCAGCTTCTCGCGCGCGGCCTTCCATTC
>JBOGZI010000070.1:0-5588 GCA_050697275.1 Solirubrobacterales bacterium
CGCCAAGCGCGGCGCCCGGCTGCCGGCGCTCGACTGGGCCGCCTCCCGCTTCGAGCTCGGCGCCGAGCGCGCCTCGCTGATCGAGGCGCTGAGCGACTACCTGCTCGCCCTGCGCGGACTGCTGGAGGGCGGCGGCAGGACGAACAGCGCCCTCGCCGCCCGGGTCGCCACACTCGCCTGCGAGCCCGAGGAGCGCGAGGCCGGCCGCCTCTGCGTCGAGCGGGCGCTGCTGCTGGAGAGAAAGCTGATGAGCGGGGGGCGGTTCCGGCCCTCCGCGGAGGCCTCCCCGCTGGACGTGATCGCGGAGCTGGAGGAGCTGCTGCGCCGCGTGCTGAAGGGGCTGGCCACCGGTGGGCTGGAGGGCGACCTGCGCGCCGAGGCCGACGAGATCCTGCTCAAGCAAGGCCTGGCGGCCGGGATGACCGAGGCGACCGGAACGGGGGAGACCGCCGAGTGGCGCCTCCCCGATCCGGTCGCGGACGACGAGCTCGACCTCTCGGCGGTCGCCGACGGACAGGGCGGCGGGATCGAGGTGCGCCGGGAAGCGGATGCCGACACCGCCGAGACCGAGCCGGACATCGGCGCGGCCGACGAGGCGTCCTGGACGCCCGTCCAGCGCCAGCGGCCGACCAGGATCGTGGTCGACGACGTCGAACTACCGGAGATCATGGCCGCCGACAACGAGCGACCGGAGGCGCCGCGTAGCGGTCCCTTCGAGCCCGATCCCGACCCCGAGGCGGACTGGTTCGCCGCCGGAGACGGCAGCGGCGAGGTGGAGTGGCCCGCTTTCGCCAGCCCCCGTCGCGACCGGGATCGGGACGAGGATCGGCAGCACGGCTCCGACCGCGTCCGCTACCTCTTCCCGGTCCCCGACCAGACCGACTGGGACGTGGGCGAGCTGCGCTACGAGCGCCGCAAGCGCAGCGGGTGATTCAGCTGGAGGCGGCGGCCTCCAGAGCCTCCTCCCAGGTCATGAAGTAGCTCACCTCCACCAGGAGGCCCTCTCGGAAGCGGTGCACGCCCCCTACCGGCTGCTTGATCGGGGTCCCCGCACCTCTGATCACACCCGTGTTCCAGCCGAGCCAGAGCACGAGATCGTCTCCGACGGGTCGAAACTCGTGCACCTTCGGGGCGAAGTCCTCAAATCCCTCCATCCAGCCGCTCAGCAGCTCCCTGAAGCCGGCGTGCCCTTCGTACCTCGGCTCCTCCATCCACTCGGGGAACGGATGGACGACGAGGTCCGGCGAGCAGTACTCGAGGACGGCATCGATTCCAGTGGTCTGAAATGCCTCGAAGACCGCTCGGAGGGTCTCTACGTTGCTTCGAGAGATGGATCCTCCCCGTGCCCTAGGCGGCGCCTGAGGCCGCGAGTGCCTCGCGCTGCTCCTCGGTGGCGAACAGGTAGCGGTCGATCTTCAGCAGCCCCTCGAGGTCGTGGACGTCCTCGTCCATGTAGGGGACGCGGATCACCCGCTTCGCGTTCAGCTCGGCGGCCAGGTGCTTGACGTTGCGCGCGTCGCGCTGGGCGAGGGCCTGGTAGTCGGAGAAGTTGGCGGCGACCCGCTCGGCGAGCTCGTCGTCGAGCAGCTCGCGAAGGTCGGCCTCGACCTCGCCCGATTCCAGATCGGCCTCGGTCTCGTAGTGGACCTTGTTGACGATCACCCCGCCCACCGGCAGCTTCGCCTCGACCAGCTTGCGGTGGAAGTAGACGGCCTCCTCGATCGGCTCCCCCTGGGGGCCGCAGACGACCAGGAAGGTGGTCGCCGGGTCCGAGAGCAGCTCTGAGACGCGCTTGGCGCGCTCCCGGAAGCCGTCCACCATGCCGCTGAAGGCCTGGAAGAACTCGCTCAGGTCGGCCAGCAGGTCGAGGCCGGTGATCCTCTTCAGCACCCCGAACATCATCGAGGAGCCGCGGCCGACGACCTTGGTCGCGAACCCGGTCGGCTTCATGAACATCTGCATGCCGCGCCCCTCGATGAACTGGGTGAGCCGCTTCGGGGCGTCGAGGAAGTCGAGCGCGTCGCGGGAGGGGGGCGTGTCGAGCACGAGGAAGTCGTAGCGGCCCTCCTGGTGGATCTCGAAGAGCTTCTCCATCGCCATGTACTCCTGCGAGCCGGCGAGCGCGTTGGAGATCTGGCGGTAGATCCGGTTCTCGAGGATGCGGTCGCGGGTCTCCGCGTCCGGAGCGTGCTTGCGGACCAGCTCGTCGAAGGTCGCCTTGGCGTCGAGCATCATCGCCCAGAGCTCGCCCTCCATCTCGACCCCCGCGTCGCTGAACAGCTTCGGGTCCACCTGGCGCGGCTCGTTCTCGAGCTCGCGCAGTCCGAGCGAGTCGGCGAGGCGCTTGGCGGGATCGATGGTGAGCACCGCCACCTTCTGCCCGCGCGCGGCGAGGCCGGCGGCGAGCGCCGCCGAGGTGGTGGTCTTGCCCACCCCGCCGGAGCCGGCGCAGATCGCGATGCCCCTGCCCTCGAGGATGTCGGCGACGTCCGCCATCAGCTGGTCCCGGCCACGCTCATCAGGCGGTGGCAGCCGCCGACAGCCAGCGCAGCTCCTCCACGTCGAGGGTGGGCTTGAAGATGAACGGGAGGGCCTTGACCGGGCTGCTCACCCGTCGCTTCAGCCGCTCCAGCTGTGCCTGCTGCGAGCGCGCCCTGCGGTGCTCGGAGAGGGCCGCTCGGATCGCCGCGCCAGGCGCCCCCGCGGCCGCCTCCAGGGCGCGCTCCAGCTCCGAGACGTCGCCCGTGTCGAAGCGCTCCGGGTAGAGCGCGTTCATGTAGACGCGGTCGACGGCGACTCCGATCTTCCCGGTGAGCTCCTCCTCGAGGTAGGCCGACTCGTTGACCGGCATCTCCTCGGGGATCGCGACGATCGCCACCCCGGTCGTCTGGTGGTCGGTGATGTAGCGGTCCAGCTCGCTCGCCTGCGAGTGGATCGGGCCGACGCGGGCGATGCTCGCGAAGGTGCGCGGCGTCTGCAGGAAGCCGATCCCGTGACCGGTGGCGGGCGCGTCGACGATCACCAGGTCGTATTCGCGGGCCTTCTTGACGCGCCGCTGGGGCTGCGCGAGCTCCCAGATCTTGCCGATCGTGACCAGCTCCTTCAGGCCCGGGGTGGCCGCGGCCAGGTAGTTGAAGATTCGCGAGCGAACCAGCAGGTCGCGCATCGCGCGCACCTTGAGCTGGAGCAGCAGGTACTCGCGGATCGACTCGTCGGGGTCGATCGAGATCGCCCAGAGGTTGTCCGCCACCTCGACCTCGTGGAAGCCGACCTCGCCCTTCTTGAAGACGCGGGAGGCGTTCTCCTGGGAGGAGACCTCGCAGACGATCGTGCGCTTGCCGCGCGCCGCCGCGGCCAGCCCCAGGGCGATCGAAATCGTGGATTTGCCCACGCCTCCCTTGCCTGTAACGAATACGAGCCGCTTGTCGAGCAGATCGGGCACGGGCGGATTCTTGCCGAACCCGGCAGGAAATACGCCTCAGCCTGCGAAATAGCGCCGGGAGATGCCAAAGTTGCGACGCAAGAGGGCCTCCGCCGCGCTCGACGCTGGGCGCAGGAAGGCCGAGGAGCTGGTCGGGCCGCGCCCGGACAAGGGTCGCAGGGCCAAGGCCAAGAAGGGCTCCACGCCCGGGAACGAGCCCGCCGAGGGGAAGCGCGGCCGGACCGGGCCCGCCCAGGTGATCGCCTTCGCGAACCAGAAGGGCGGCGTCGCCAAGACCACGACTGCGCTCAACCTCGCGGTCGCCTTCAAGGAGTCCGGCCACCGCGTGCTCGCGGTGGACATGGACCCGCAGGGCAACCTGACCATGAGCCAGGGCGTCGACCCGGACAAGGTCGAGAAGAGCATGTTCGACGTGCTCGTCCACGGCATGGCGATCAGCGAGGTGATCGTCGAGCGCGAGATCGACGTCGCGGTCGCCTCGATCGACCTGGCCGGCGCGGAGATCGCGATGAGCGCCCAGATCGGCCGTGAGCGCTCCCTGCAGAAGGCGCTCGAGGAGGTCCGCGAGGACTACGACTTCGTCTGCATCGACACACCGCCCAGCCTCGGGCTGCTCACCGTGAACGCGCTCACCGCCGCGAACAAGGTGATCGTCCCGGTCCAGTGCGAGTACCTCTCGATGCGCGGGCTGGTGCAGCTCCAGAACACGCTCCAGATGATCCGCGAGAACCTCAACCCCGACGTCGAGATCGAGGGGATCCTGCCGACCATGCTCGACTCGCGGACCGTCCACGCCAAGGAGGCGGTGGAGATCCTCGAGGAGAACTTCGGCGACCTCGTCTTCGAGTCGCGGATCCGCAAGGCGATCAAGTTCGCCGAGGCCCCCGTGCGAGGAAGCTCGGTGCTCAAGTACGACCCGCAGAGCAACGCCGCCAAGGCGTACCGGAGCCTCGCCGAGGAGGTCCTCACCCATGGCTCGTAAGCGCGCCAGCATGCGCGAGGGCCCCCTGGCTGACCTCTTCCGCTCCACCGAGGAGTCGGTGAGCGAGGAGGAGGTGCGCGTCACCGCCGCCACGGCCCCGGCCAACGGCCGGCGCGCCCAGGCGGACGTCGCGACCGAGGAGCCCGAGTCAGCGGCCGACCCCTCGACCGGCGAGCAGCCCGCGGTCGAGGCCCAGACCGGCGAGCAGCCCGCGGTCGAGCCCCAGACAGGCGAGCAGCCCGCGGCCGAGGTTCCCACCGGCGAGCAGAGCGTCGAGCCCTCGACCGGCGAGCAGCGCGTCGTCGAGCCGGAGGCCCCGGTCGAGACCGAGCCCGCCGGCGACCCCGGCATCGAGGTCGAGATCCGCGAGACGCACACCGTGATCGAGGGGCCCCCTCGCCACGAGGGCCTCGAGCGCCTGATCGGCGGCCGCGAGCCCGACGACGAGCGCCCCACATACGGTCGGGACGAGCCCTCCAGCAGCCGCCACGCGACCCTGCCCCGCAGCCACCAGGCGGTGCTGCGGGTGGTCGGCGTCGGCGGCGCCGGCGTCAACGCGGTCAATCGGATGGTCGAGGCCCAGGTCCCCGGCGTCGAGTTCGTCGCGATTAACACCGATCTTCAGTCCCTGCAGACCTCGGGCGCGGACGTCACCCTGCACATCGGCGCCGAGCTCACCCGGGGCCTCGGCTCCGGCTCGGACCCGCGGGTCGGCTACCGGGCGGCCTTCGAGGAGCAGGACAAGATCAAGAGCCTGCTGAAGGGCTCCGACATGGTCTTCCTCGCCGCCGGCGCCGGCGGCGGCACCGGCACCGGCGCCGCTCCGGTGGTGGCCAAGCTCGCGCGCGATATCGGCGCGCTCACCGTCGCCGCGGTGACCAAGCCCTTCGGGTTCGAGGGGGCGCGGCGCGCCGCGCAGGCGGGGGAGGGGATCGCCGCGCTCGGTGCCGAGGTGGACACGATGATCGTCGTCCCCAACGAGCGCCTGCTGCAGATCCTCGAGCGCCGCACCTCGATCCAGGACGCCTTCCGGGTCGCCGACGACGTCCTCCGCCAGGCGGTGCAGGGCATCTCCGACCTGGTGATGCTGCCGGGCCTGATCAACCTCGACTTCGCCGACGTCCGCACCACCATGCTAGAGGCGGGCGACGCCATCCTCGGCAT
>JBOGZI010000071.1:0-2715 GCA_050697275.1 Solirubrobacterales bacterium
CACCTCGGGATCGTCGAAGGCGTGGATGAAGAGCGCTCCGCTCTCGGCGGCGCGCCGCTCGCTCGCAGCCAGCGAGTCGTCGTAGTAATCGCCCTCGACTACGACGTCGCAGCTCATCGCCCGCAGCCGCTCGAGCTTGGCCGCCGGGGTGGACTCGGGGACGAAGATCTCGGCCCGCAGCCCGAGCTTCTCGCTCGCGTGGGCGACGGCGAGGCCGAAGTTGCCGCCCGAGGCGGCGACCACGCCCGCGTCGGGGACCTCGGCGGAGAGCAGCCGGTTGAAGGTGCCGCGTGCCTTGAAGGAGCCGGAGACCTGGTGGAGCTCGAGCTTCAGCGCCAGGTGGCAGTCGAGGCCGAAGGCACCCTGTGCCGCTCGCCCGTCGACATCAGGACCTTTCAGACGAGCCTACCTGGGCCGAAGGGGCATAGTTTCCGCCTCCGGTCGCTCACTCGCTTGTGGCTGGAGAGCCCGAGCTTGTGATCGATCCGGTCCTCAGGCCTGGTGCATGGGCGAACTGGGCTCGGGTGTTCGAAGGCGCCGAGGAGTTCGTGCTCGACTTCGCCTGCTTCGATCCCAACAGCGAGGACGAGGCGGTCTTGGTGGCGCGGGTTCGGATGTCTCCGGGGGTTGTGCGCCAGTTCGCGGATCGGTTGGACGAGTCATGGCGCCGCTATGCTCGGGCCTCGTTGCCGAAGGAGGTGTCGGATGGCGAAGATGAAGTGGGACCCTGACCAGCGAATGTTCAGGGAGAAGGTCGACAGCAGCAAGCCGAACGTCTTCACCACGACCAATGCTCCGCCGAACCCGGAGGCGGACCGCATCGTGAAGACCGTCCAGCTCCGGGTGCTCCGCGAGGCTGGTTACCTGCCGCTGAAGGACTAGCGCCGCGGGGATCCCCGAGCGCGGGCTCATCCCGCTACGGCAGCGCGAGCGGATCGAGCGCGCCGCGGCCGCGATCGAAGAGCGGGCAAGCGCCCAGTAGCCGCCCCGCCGGCGCCCCTGCTCGGCTACCTCCGCTTGCCCTTCCCGGCCGGCTTCCCGCCCTTGCCGAGGAACGACGGGCCGCCGTCCTGGCGGACGAAGCCGGGGAGGGCGACGGCGCCGCCCTGGCGGGTGTCGGAGTAGCCGGCCCACATCCGGCCGTCGTTGTCGATCTCGATCGAGAAGTAGTCGCCGAGGCGGCGGTCGACCCCCTGCGCCTGGCAGATCGTGCCGCCGGTGCAGATCGTGCCGGGGTGCACCGGGTCGGGCGTGGCGACGGTGCTGCTGAAGCCCGGCGTCGAGGACTTCCCGCAGCCGGTGCCGTCCAGCGTCTGGGCGGCGATGATCCGCCAACCGTGGTCGCCTGGGGTCTGGGCGTCGTGGTTGGGAAGCACCACGTCGGCCTCGAGCCAGGAGACCGCGACCCGGCCGTCGTCGCCGACCGCGAGCCAGGGCCAGATGTCGGTGCCGTCGGAGCCCGGGTCCACCAGGGTAGGCTCGGCCCAGGTGCGGCCCTCGTCGGTCGAGGAGGAGTAGTAGACGCCGGCCTCGCGGTCGCCGCCGCCGTCCTCGGACCAGGTGATGTAGACGTTGCCAGAGGGGTCGACGTCGAGCGAGGGCCAGTGCGAGGTGATCTCCATGTCGACGCCGGTGGCGATCGTGTTGAGCTCGCGATCGGCCTCGCTGAAGTTGCCGTCGCGGGCGCTGCGGAAGGCCGCCATCGCCAGGGTCCCCCCGGAGAGGTTCGCCTCATAGAGGGTGCCGGTCGACTTGTCGACCTGGAGGTCGCCCAGGCCGCCGGGGTCCGGCTCGCCGGCCGAGAAGGTCTGACCGCCGTCGACGCTCTTGTAGAGGGTGTGGCCGACGTGGCCCACTGGATCGGTGGGGAAGGTGCCGCCGGCGAAGGCGTTGCCGACGAGGTAGACATGATCCTCGAGGTCGGCCTCACTCCACTGCCGGTCGGTGATCGTCTGGGCGAAGAAGTTCTGGAGCGTGTAGCTGCGGCCGGAGTCGGTGGACTTCGACATCGCGACGTTCACCAGGTTGATCTCCGACTCGTAGACGTTGCCGGCCGCGTCGATCGCCCAGTCGGGATCGGAGAAGCCCGAGCCGGGGGCGTTGTCCGGGGGCAGGCGATCGACGTAGTTCCAGGTGGCGCCCGCGTCGTCGCTCCAGTACAGGTAGGTCTGGTTGCGGTAGTGCTGGGCGAAGGCGGCGGTGTCCTCGTCGGCCGCTGCGGGCGCGAAGAAGTGGGTCGTGCCGGCGTGCGACCCGTAGAGCAGGGTGCCGTCCGGGTGCATCTCGACCGTCGGCTCGCCGCCGGCGCGCTCGGTGTCGACGTAGGTCTGCGGCGCGAAGGTCATCGCATCCTTGGGCGGGGCGCAGTCCCGGACGCGATCCGGCGGCGCGGCCTGGGCCTCGCTTGCCGAGCGGGGGGCGAGGGCCGCGATCAGGGCGAGCGCGAGCAGGGCCCCGAGCGTCGTGAGCAGGAGCAGGGGGCGGGTGGAAGGGTGCCCCTTGCGCATCTCCGCTGGAGCCTATACCCAGAAATGGGTAGGAGCAAGCGCGCGGCTCAGGGAAGGTCGCTCGGGTCGAGGTTGGCGCCGGAGATGATCAGGCCGATGTGCTCGCGCGGCTCCGGCCGGTAGGCGCCGGTGGCGAGCGCGGCGAGGGTTGCGGCGGGGGCGGGTTCGGAGGCGACACGGGACTCTCGCCAGAGGCGGTGCTGGGCCT
>JBOGZI010000072.1:0-14712 GCA_050697275.1 Solirubrobacterales bacterium
CGTGGACGACGTAGTCGCCGACCCGCAGCTCCACTGCGGCGGCGAGCTTCGCCCGGGCGGAGACCTGCGGGGCCGCCCGGCGCCGGTGGATCAGGCGCCGCTGCGGGATCACCGCCAGCTCCAGCTCGGGGGCGAGGAATCCCTCGCGGAGCCGGGCCTCGGCGAAGCTCAGGCTCCGCTCGGCGGGCGGCTCGTCCGCCAGGAAGCCGGCGTCGAGCCGGGCGAGGTTGTAGCGGGCGCGCTCGGCCTCGCCGCGGCTCTCGAAGGCGACAACGGTGCGGTACCCGGAGCGCAGCAGCCGCTCGAGCTCGGACTCCGCCTCGGCCAGCGTCCGGGAGGGGAACTCGGCCCGCTGCGCCCGGAAGGAGTGCCGCTGGCCGGAGTCGGCGCCGAGCGAGAGCGCGGCGCGCTCGGCAAGCGGCTCGGCGACGTCGACGTAGAGCTGCCGCGCCTCGTCCTCGTGGACGGCGGCGAGCACGTCCTCCCAGCGGTCCCGCAGGGCGCCGGGGATCTCCTCGGCGGCGGCGATCACCACCAGCGCATCCGCCGGGACGAGGTCGAGCGGCGCCCGGAACCCCCGTGAATCGACCTCGCCGCGGTGCTCGGCGGCGAGCTCGGCCGCCGGGGCGAGCTCGACCCGCTCCGCATCGCCGAGCGAGCGCTGGGTGAAGACCGAGAACCAGCGAATCGAGTCGATCTCGTCACCGAAGAGCTCGACGCGGACGGCACGCTCCTCGGTCGCCGGGTAGACGTCGAGGATCCCCCCGCGCACGGCGAACTGCCCCCGTTCCTCGACCTGCTCGACCCGCTCGTAGCCCGAGTCCGCGAGCAGCTCCGAGACGTCACCCAGGTCCACCGACTCGCCCAGGTGGAGGGCGAGGCTATCGGGACGGAGGCTCGGGTCAGGCACCGCCTCCGCGAGCGCGATGGCGCTGGCGACGACCACGGGCGAGGAGGTGGCGAGCGCGTCGAGGGCGGCGACGCGCAGACCGGCGAGGTGCGGCGGAGGCTCGAGGTGGGACTCATACGTGGTCCCCCGGGACGGGTAGAGGTGGACCTCGCGCGGAGCGAGGAAGACCAGGAGGTCGGAGGCGAGGTCGCGAGCCGAGCGGTCGTCGGCCGCGACGATCAGGGCGGGCCCCGAGCCCGGCCCATCGGGTAGCTCCAACAGCGAGGCGAGCAGGTAGGGACGCAGGGCCGCCGATACGTAGGCGTCCACGGGCGCCTCCCCACGCTCCCCGAGCGCATCGCGCAGCGAGCGAAGGGAGTCGCTCTCCGTCGCGATCTGTAGCAGCGGTCTCAGGCTCATCTGGATGCGAGGGCGCCCATGGGGGGCGACCGTTTGGTCTCTGGGCACGACGAACGGCCGGATCGGCGATCCGGCGGCTCGGACCGGGCACAGGCCCGGCCTGAGGCGATCCTAGCGTCAGCCGCGAGCGGGCAATTTCGGGGCCGCGGCTATCCCTCGGCGGAGAGGACCTCGTCCAGCTTGTCGAGGCTGTCCGACCAGCCGTTCCTGTGAAGGTCGAGGCGCGCCTCGGTCGCGAACGGCCCCTGGGAGAGCGACAGCTCCGTCGAGCCGTCGAGGTCCGCGAGCGAGAGCCGCACCAGCGTCTCCCTATCGTCGGGATCGGGCTCCTCCCAGCGGAAGCTGTACGTGAGCTCGCTGAGCGGCTCGACCTCGCGGAACTCGCCGGTGAGGTGGAACGCGTCTCCATCCGGCGGCTGCATGGTCAGCCGGTACCGGCCGCCGACCCGGAGATCCCACTCGAGTTCGGGGGTCGTGAACCCGCGGGGCCCCCACCACCTCGCCAACTCCTCCGGCTCAGTCAGGAGCTGGTACAGGCGGGGTCGCGCGGCGGGGAAGACCCGCTTCAGCTCGAGGACCAGCTGCTCGCCGCGGGCCGTCACGCCATCATCCTCGCATCCCGGCCGACGCCGGCCAACCTCGGTAAGACTTTCCGCATGCCGCCAGAGCTGATCGCCTTCTGCGGCGTCGCCGCCGTCCTGGTGGTGACCCCGGGGCCGGACATGGCGCTGGTCGCCCGCAACGCCCTCGTCGGGGGCCGCTCCGCCGTCCCGGTCACGGTGCTCGGGATCTGCGCGGGGATCGTGATCCACGCAATGGCGGCGGCCGTGGGGCTTTCGGCCCTGCTCGCCGCCTCGGCGACGGCCTACGCCGTGGTCAAGGTCGTCGGCGGCGCCTACCTGATCTACCTGGGGATCCAGGCGTGGCGGGCCTCGCTCCGGACCGACGGCGATACGGAGTGGATGCTGGGCCCGGCGCGGCGCTTCGCCGGCGGCGGCGCCTTCCGGCAGGGCTTCGTCTCCAACGTGCTCAACCCGAAGCTGGTCGTCTTCTTCATCTCGGTGCTGCCGGGATTCACCTCGCCCGACGGCAGCTTCTTCACCCAGGTGGTGATCCTCGGCCTCGTCTTCGAGCTGCTGACGATCGTCTGGCTGCTCTCCTACGGCGCGGGGGTGGCGCGGATCGGCGAGGCGATGCGCCGCCCGTCGGTGCGCCACTTCCTCGAGCGGGTCAGCGGCTCGGTCCTGATCGCCCTCGGTCTCCGCGTCGCGGTAGACGGCGCCCGCGAGCTCTGAGCTACTCCGGCTGCCGGTGCGGCAGGCCGGGCCCCGAGCGCTGCCACTCGACCTGGCCGCGCCCCTCCTCCGCTGAGCGCTCGACGACCCCGTCCCAGTTCAGGAGCATCCGCTTCAGCCGGGCGACCGCCTCGGGCGGGTGGGCGGCCACCTCGGCGGCGAGCTGGAGGGCGGCCTCCTCGGTGCGGGCCGCGGGCGCGACGCGATGGACCAGGTTCATCCGCAGCGCCTCGTCGGCGCCGACGTTGCGCGAGGTGAGCAGCAGGAACTTGGCGACGGAGAGGCCGCAGAGGGTGACCAGCCGGGCAGGGCCGACGGGCACGCCCAGCTCAGCGCCGGGGAACCGCAGGCGCAGGTTGCCGCCGGCGACGCGCAAGTCGCAGGCGACCGCGATCTCCGCTCCGCCGCCGACGCAGGCGCCGTGACAGGCGGCGACGGTGGGCTTCGGGAACGCGGTCAGCTCGTCGTAGAGACGGGCGAAGAGCTCCATCCGGCGCACCCTTCCCTCGTCGTCCAGCTCCTCGCGCACGTCCGCGCCCGCCGAGAGGCCGAGATGGTCGTTGGAGGAGACCACCAAGACCCGCACCGACTCGTCCTCACGCGCCGACTCGAGATGGGCGAGCAGCTCCTCGAGCATCGCGGTGTTGATCGCGTTTCGGGCGTCCTCGCGCTCGAGGCGAAGCAGCGCCACCCCGGCCTCGTCAACGTCGTAGCTGGTCAGGCTCACGTCGCCGTCACGTCCTCGGCGTCCCCCTCCGGGTCGACCGGGTCCGCGGTGAGGCGCTCGATCAGCCGCTCGGCCTCGTCCGCGGCGGCGCCGATCAACGCCCTCACCTGGTCGGCGGGCTCGCTGAAGCGCCCGAGCACGTAGGCGGAGACCAGGTCGGGGTCGGTGCTGTCGGGGCGCCCGACGCCCGCCCGAACCCGCCAGTAGTCCCGGCCTCCGAGGCCCCGGTCGAGGCTGCGCAGGCCGTTGTGGCCCGCCACGCCCCCGCCCAGCTTGCTGCGGACCTCGCCGAAGGGGAGGTCGATCTCGTCGTGAAGGGCGATGATCCGGTCGAGCGGGACCCCGAGCTCCCCCCGCGCCGGCCCGGCGGCGTCCCCGGACTCGTTCATGAAGGTCTGCGGCAGCAGGATCGCCGCCCGCGCTCGGCCGGGCCCGCGGCCCGCGGCGATCAGCCCCCCGAAGCGCTTCTTCGCCCGCGGCAGCTCCCAGCGCCTGGCGAGCTCCTCGGCGATCTCGAAGCCGATGTTGTGGCGGGTTCCCGCGTAGCGGGCGCCGGGGTTGCCGAGGCCGACGATCAGGACATCCGCCCGCGAAGGCGCCCCGCCCTCACCCTTCGACTCACGCCGCCGCCGGCGAAAGAGCGCCAGCGGCTACTCGCCCTCCTCGGCGCGGCCCTCGCCGCCGCCCTCACCCTCGGCGGGCGCCTCACCCTCAGCGGGCGCCTCGCCCTCCGGCGCCTCCTCGCCCTCGGGGACCTCCTCGCCCTCGCCGACCAGCTCGGCCTCCTCCTCGAGCTCGGGCTCGGGCTCCTCCTCGACCCGGGGCGGGCTGAGAGTCGCGATCGTGATCTCCTCGGGCTCGTCGACCATGAACTTCGTCCCGGATGGGGGCGCCACGGTCGCCAGCGAGATCGTGTCGCCGATCACCATCTCGGAGACGTCGACCGTGAGCTGCTCGGGGATCTCGGTGGGCAGCGCCTCGACGGTGACCTCGCGGGTGACGTGCTCGAGGACGCCCCCCTCCTTCACTCCGGGAGCCTCCTCGGTGCCCTCGAGCTCGATCGGCACCTCGGACTGGATCTCCTCGTCCAGGCGGACCTGGAGGCAGTCGAGATGGAGCATGTCGCCGCGCACGGGGTGGTTCTGCTGCTCCTTGATCACCACCGGGACGGGCTTCGATCCGTCCAGCTCCAGGTCGAGCAGGGTGTGGCCCTCCTGGAGCAACCTGCGAACCTCTCGGGCGGGAACCTGGAAGGGGCGCGCCTCACCGCCCTGGCCGTAAACCACCCCGGGCACCAGGCCCTCGCGGCGCAGGCGTCGCGTGGCCCGCGAGCCGAAGACTTCGCGGGCGGTGACACTTAGGGTGGCGCGATCGGAGGCCATGGTGAAATGAGAGTCGGCGACCGCGGGACACTTGCCGGGGACGCCGCTGGCAGGCCAGGATAGAAAATGTGAACTGAAGATGGACAGCGAACGCGACAACGACAAAGAGCCGGAGAGCAAGCGCATCCCGAGCACTAGGATCGGTCGCTCGGCGAAGCTGGGTGGCGCGATCGGGGGGCAGGCGACCCGGTACGCGGGGACCGTCGCCGCCAACGTGGCGCGCTCGGAGGAGAAGTCGAAGGAGCGACTCGAGACGCGCCACATCGAGACCGCGCTGAAGATGGCCTCGGTGCTCGGCGAGATGAAGGGCGCCGCGATGAAGATCGGGCAGATGGCGTCGTTCATCGACATCGACCTGCTGCCGCCCGAGTACCGCGAGATCTACCAGGAGCAGCTCGCCAAGCTGCGCACCGCGGCGCCTCCGATGCCCTGGGAGAAGGTCGCCGACGTGCTCGAGGGCGAGTACGAGCAACCCCTGGAGCGGGTGTTCGCCTCGATCGAGGAGGAGGCGTTCGCCGCCGCCTCGATCGGCCAGGTGCACAGAGCGACGCTCCGCGACGGGAACGAGGTCGCGGTCAAGGTCCAGTACCCGGGCATCGCCGACGCGCTCGAGTCCGACATGGCCAACGCCAGCATCCTGGTGCGGCTCTCGAAGGCCCTCGCCCCCGGCCTGGACGCCGAGGCGGTCTCCTCGGAGCTGCGGGAGCGCGTGCTGGAGGAGCTCGACTACGAGTACGAGGCCCAGAACCAGCGCGCCTTCGCCCGCGCCTACGACGGGCATCCCTTCATCCACGTGCCCAAGGTGCATTCGCGCCTCTCGCGGCGCCGGGTGCTGGTCAGCGACTACGTCGAGGGGCGGGACTTCGAGCAGGTGAAGCTGCTGCCGCAGGACGAGCGCGACATCTTCGGCGAGATCGTCTTCCGCTTCTGCTTCGGCTCGATCTACCACCTGCAGCACTTCAACGCCGACACCCACCCGGGCAACTACCTGCTGATGGACGACGGGCGGGTGGCGTTCCTCGACTTCGGCATGACCAAGCGCCTCTCACCCGCGCAGATCAAGCTCGAGCAGCTCGCGGTCGACGCGGCGGGGCGCGACGACGCCGAGGCATTGCGCACCGCGCTTCACGAGCTCGGCTTCGTCGCCGACCCCACGCAGATCGACGCCGAGCGGCTGCTGCGGCACGTGAAGCTGGTCGGCGGCTGGTACATGGAGGATGCGGAGGTCGAGATCACGCCGCGCCGGGTGATGAAGATGATCGAGGTGACGTCGGACCCGCGCTCGGACTTCTACGACCTGGTGCGCCGCGAGAGCCTGCCGGCAGACGAGCTGATGGGCCGACGGATGGAGACGGGGCTGCTCGCCGTGCTCGCGCAGCTGCGCGCCATCGCCAACTGGCACCGGATCATGCGGGAGTGGGTCTACGCGGACCCGCCTTCGACCGTGCTCGGCGAGGCGGAGTGGCGCTACTTCGAGCGCCGCGGCACCTCGCAGCGGCCGGGGTTGGCGGGCGCCGCCCGGCTGGGCTAGCCGGCGGCGGCCTCCCTCTCAGCCTTCTTGGCCGCCTTGCCGTCCTGCCTGGCCTTCGTCCCCTCGTCCTTCGCCGGCTTCTCGTCCTGCTTTCCCCGCGGACCCTCCGCCCCCTCGTCCTCCGCCTGCTTGTCCTTCTCGGCCTGCTTCTCCTTCTCCACCTGCTTCTCGGCCTTCTTCGCCGGCTTGGCGCCCATCCTCGCCGCCAGGCGCTCGAAGAGACTCGGCTTCTTCTCCTTCTCCTCCTCGTCCCCGGCCGGGGCCGCCTCGACCTGGTCGAAGAGCCGCGGGTCGTTGGTGCAGATCCCGTGCACGCCCAAATCGACCAGCTCGCGCATGCGCTCGAGGTCGTCGACCGTCCAGGCGATCAGCTCCACCCCGGCCTCCTCGGCGACCTCGACCAGCCGCGGTGTGACGATCTGGTGATAGGCCCAGACCGCATCGATCTCCATCTCCGGCGCGCGGCGGGCGAGCTGACCGGGGAAGCGGCGGCGGATCGCCGCGACGCCGGTGAGCAGAACGGGCGTCATCCAGCGGTATTGGGTCCAGTCCCGCCGTGTCTTCGGATAGGTCCAGCCGAGCCGCAGCTCGGGCTCCAGCTGGCGCAGCTTCATCAGGCTCCCGACCTCCATGGTCGAGACCATTGACCGCTCGAACAGGTCGTGCCCGGCGAGGGCGCCGGCGAGCTCCGCCTCGCGCCCCGGCAGCTTCAGGTCGAAGTCGAGCTCGACCCGATCCAGCGGCGGATCGAGGAAGGCGTCGAGCGCGTCGGTCAGGTCGAGCGGCCGCCTGCGCAGGGCGTCGTGAGGATCATGCGCGACGATCAGCCGGCCCTCCCTTCCCTTGAGCACGTCGATCTCGATCATGTCGACGCCGTGTTCCACGGCGGTCACGAAACTGTCGATCGTGTTGCCAGGGGTGATCGCGTCGGCACCCTTGTGGCCGATTCGCCGATACACCGAGCGGCCCGCTTGCAGGTCCTTTTCGCCGCTGTCCCCCGTTGTAGGCATGTGCGAAAGTTAGCCGCAACCGTGCCGCGGAGCATCACAGCGCTGATCTGCACCGTTTTGGTCGTTTTGGTGGGGGTCTTCGCGGGCTGTGGCGAGTCGGACCAGGAGAAGGCACGCGAGGTCCTCCAGGAATACGTCGAGGCGTCCAACGGAGACGACTTCGAGCGGGTCTGCGACTTCTACACCGAGGAATTCAAGGAGCAGCTCGGGGCCGGGGAGGACTGCCCGGCCTTCGTCGAGGAGCAGAGCTCGGGGGTCGACCAGGAGCTCGAGCTGGTCGAGGTCCGGGTCAACGGCGACCGCGGCAGCGCCGAGGTGGACGTCCTCCGCGAGGAGGAGGGCGGTCCGGCGAGGGTCCGCCTGCTGATCGAGCGGACCGACGGGGAGTGGCGGATCAGTGGGTTCCAGTAAGACGCAGCCTGGTGGCCGCTAGAAGAGCTGGTTCTCGCCGGCGAAGATCTCTGAGACCGAGTCGTCGGTGAAGATGCGGCGGATCGAGTCGGCGAGGGTCTGCGCCGTCGAGATCAGCTCGACGTTGGCGGGGGCGCCGGGCCGCAGCGGGACGGTGTCGGTTACCACGATCCGCTCGATCCCCGAGCTCTCGTAGGCGAGCCGCTCGTAGGCCGGCCCCGAGAAGACGCCGTGGGTCGCGCAGGCGATCACCCGGGCGGCGCCCTCCTCGAGCACGGTGCGCGCCGCGGCCGTGAGGGTGCCGGCGGTGTCGATCATGTCGTCGACCAGGACCGCCGTCTTGCCCTTGACGTCGCCGACCACGTAACCGATCTCGGCGACCTGCTGGGCGGGACGCTCCTTCTCCATCACCGCCCAGTGGCAGCCGACCTTGCGGGCGAAGTTGCGCGCCGTCTTCACCCGGCCGGCGTCCGGCGAGACGATCACCGGCTCCTCGTCGAAGCCGAGGTCGGAGATGTACTGCGTCAGCATCGGCATCGCGGTCATGTGGTCCAGCGGGACGTGGAAGAAGCCCTGGACCTGGCCGGCGTGGAGGTCCATGGTCAGGATCCGGTCCACCCCGACGGACTCGAGCGCCTTCGCGACGATCCGGGCGCTGATCGGCTCGCGCGGGGCCGACTTCTTGTCCTGCCGCGCGTAGCCGTACCAGGGCATCACCGCGATGATCCGGTGCGCCGAGGCGCCCTGGGCGGCGTCGATCATCGTCAGCAGCTCCATCACGGCGTCGTTCGGGGTCATCCCCGCCGCCTCATTGGCGGCGGTGGACTGGACGAGGAAGACGTCGGCGCCGCGGATCGACTCCTCGTAGCGGCAGTAGACCTCGCCGTTGGAGAAGGTCTTCAGCGTCACCTCGCCGAGGTCCACGTCGAGGTGGCGGGCGATGTTGGCGGCGAGATCCATCGAGGCGCGGCCGCCGAACACCATCAGCCGCTTCGTGTAGTCCTGGGTGATCGCGCTGATCGCCTGTGGACGTTCCTCGATCGTGCTCACGAGCCCTTCCCCTCTTCCTTCGACTCCTTCGCCTTCTCCTTGGCGTAACCCTCGACGCTCTTCTGCTCCGCTCTGGAGATTCCCAGCGCACCCGGCGGAACGTCCTCGGTGATCACCGAGCCGGCGCCGGTGTACGCCTCGTCTCCGACTTCTACGGGGGCGACCAGAGTGGTGTCAACCCCCGTGTGCACATCCTTGCCGATCTTCGTCCGGTTTTTGCGAACTCCGTCGTAGTTGGCAGTGATCGTGCTTGCGCCCAGATTCGTCCCCTCGCCGACCTCGGCGTCACCGATGTAGGAGAGGTGGGGCACCTTGGCGCCCGCACCGATCTCGGAGTTCTTGATCTCGACGAAGCTGCCGGCCTTCGAGCCCTCGGCGAGGCGGGCGCCGGGGCGCAGGTGGGCGAAGGGACCGACGCTGACCCCGTCGGCCACCTCGCACTCGGTCAGGTAGGAGTGGGGGATCGTGACCCGCTCGCCGACCGTGGCGTCGATCAGCGTGGTCATCGGGCCGATCACCGAGCCGGCGCCGACGCTCGTGCTGCCGCGCAAGGTCGTGCCCGGCTCGATCCGCACGTCCGGCGCGAGCTCGACCTCGGCGTCGATCCAGGTGGCGGCGGGATCCACGATCGTCACCCCCGCCCGCATGTGCTCCTCGAGGATGCTCTGGCGCGCCTTCTCGTTCACGATCGAGAGCTGCACGCGGTCGTTGACGCCGAGGTTGACGGAGCTGTCCGCGACCTTGTGGGCGACGACCAGCTCGCCGGCCTCGCGGATGAGCGGCAGCACGTCCGGCAGGTAGTACTCACCCTGGGCATTGTCGTTGTTCAGCCCGGCGAGCGCGTTGCGCAGCGAGCCCGCCGAGAACGCGTAGGTGCCGGCGTTCACCTCCGGGATCCGGAGCTGCTCCGGGGTCGCGTCGCCCTCGGCCTTCGCCTCGACGATCCGCTCGAAGCTGTCGTCCGCGGCCCGGATGACGCGGCCGTAGCTCCCGGGGTCCTCGGGCTCCGTGGTGAGCACGGCGGCGCCCGCCCCCCGGCCCGCCTGGGCCTCGATCAGCTCGCCGAGCACCGCCGCCGAGATCAGCGGGTGGTCGCCCGAGAGGACGAGGACGCTGTCGCTGCCCGAGATCACCTCGCTCGCCGCCCGGATCGCCCCACCCGTGCCGTCCGGGCGCTCCTGCACCACCGTCTCGATGCCGTCGGGAAGCCCGGCCGGGACCTCGCTGTCCGGCGAGACGATCACGCAGACCCGCCCGGCGCCGGCCTCGCGTGCGGCCAGGATCGGCCAGGCGACCATCGGCCGCCCGCAGACCTCGTGCAGGACCTTGGGCACGCTGGAGCGCATGCGCGTGCCCTGCCCGGCGGCCATGATCAGAGCCGTAGGCGCGCTCACCCCGGAATCGTAAACGCGCCCCGGGGACCGCGGCCCGGTGGGAATTGGCGGGTTTACTTGGAATATGTCCCAGTAAGTCGCCAGATCAGGCGCGCGCCTCTGCGTCCTGGGCCTCGAAGGCCGCGGTGACCACGTCGACGACCGGCTGCGGAGCCTTCTCGGGGGAGCCCGCGTCCACCGGCGGCTCGGGGTCGTACTCGATCCCGAGCTGCACCGCCTGGGCCGCCTCGTCGCCGTACATCTTCTGGACCAGCCGCAGCGCCATGTCGATGCCCGAGGAGACGCCGGCGGAGGTGAGAATCTTGCCGTGCTCCACGACGCGATCGGGGACCGGCTTCGCCCCCAGCTCGGCGAGCAGGTCCCGCGCCAGCCAGTAGGTGGTTGCGGGGGCGCCGTCGAGCAGGCCGGCGGCGGCGAGCAGCAGCGTCCCGGTGCAGACCGAGGTGGTCCAGGTGGTGTTCTCGTGCACCTGGCGGATCCAGTCGAGCAGCGGCTCGTCCCCATCAAACGGGTCGCTCTTCGCCTTCGCCTGCAGAGCGCCCTCGCATATGGCGCGGGTGCCGTAGCCGCCCGGCACGACCAGGATCTCGGGGCTCCTCACCTCGCCGATCGAGGCGTCGGCGACCAGGGAAAGGGTGTCGGACTCGTTGCGAACCGGACCCGCCTGCTCGGCGACGAAGATCGACTCCGTCTGGGGCAAGCTGTTGAGCACCTCGTGCGGCCCGACGATGTCGAGGGCGGTGAAGCGGTCGTAGAGCAGGTAGGCGACTTGCATCGCACCCCTGATCATGACGAGTCGGTTCCCGGCTCGACCTAGACTGGGATCGATCCGGGGTGGTGTACGCGGCTAGCACGCCTGGTTTTGATCCAGGAAGAGGGGGTTCGACTCCTCCCCCCGGAACTCACGGTTCGAGTCCGGAGGCGGCTCCGCGGAGCCGCTCCGGGGCATAGATGCCGAAGGTGGGGACTAATCTGAGAGCATGGAACGCGGCACCTGGACAGACCAGCGGCTTGATGACTTCCGGGACCGCGTCGAGCTGTGCTTCGACAATGTCGAGAGGCAGATGGGGAACGGCTTCGATCGAGTCGATCGTGAGCTGATCGCCATTCGAGGCGAGATTGCCGAGATCCGATCGCTCCTGTTCCACTTCGGGGGGCGAATCATGGTGACGCTGGCTGGCGTGATCGTCGCCCTTCTCGGCGTGATCGCCGCGGTGATCTCGACCGGCTGAACGGCCGTAGTAGGCAGGGATTGCGCGGAGAGGCCGCGCTGGATTAGGGTCGGAGAGGAGGAGAGATGGCGAAGGAGTACGTCTTCCTGGATGAATGGGACGTGGACGCGCCGCAGGAGGCGGCATTCCGGGCGCTCGCGGACGCGCGCACCTACCCGGAGTGGTGGACGCCGGTCTACATCGAGGTCGAAGGGGACTGCGAGCCGGCGGTGGGCTGCAAGACGAGGCAGCGCTTCAAGCTGCTCCGCTACCTGACCCCGATCCTGCGGCCGATCTTCCGCTGGAACCACAACTGGTCGGCCACCAGGGCGAAGGAGGGCCTGGAGCCCTACGCACGCTCGAAGGGCTCGTAGCGACGCCGAATCCCGGGGGGTCGGCCCGTAGTCTCCGGCGCCATGCCCTCGCTGCAGACGCGTTTCCCGCGGATCTCGGATTACGCCTTCCTATCCGACTGCCACCGGGGCGCGCTGATCTCGGCCGAGGGCTCGGTCGAATGGCTGTGCCTCCCCCGGTTCGACTCCCCCAGCATCTTTGGCTCGCTGCTCGACCGCAGCGGCGGGTTCTGGCGGGTCGGGCCGCCCGGCCTGGAGGCGCCGGTCAGCCGCCGCTACGTGCCGGGCACCAACGTCCTGGAGACGACCTGGATGACCGGATCGGGCTGGATCGTCGTCCACGACGCGCTCACGGTCGGTGACTGGCGACCCGGCCACGACTACGAGTCGCACCTGCGCCCCCCCTCCGACGACGAGGCCGAGCATGTCCTGGTCCGGATGATCGAGTGCGTGCAGGGCGAGGTGGACGTAGAGATGGTCTGCCAGCCGGCCTTCGATTACGGGGAGACGCGGGTGCCCTGGGAGCGGCGGGGCGAGGAGGGCACCGGCGCCGAGGTCAGCCACGGCGACATCCGGCTCATCCTCACCGGGGACCTCGGGCTCGGGGTGGATGGCAGCGACGCCCGGGCCCGCCACCGGATGCGGGCGGGCGAGACCCGCTTCACCGCTCTCGCCTGGGGACCCGAGCCGATCCCGCCCTCCACGCCGGAGGAGTGCAGCAAGCGCCTCGACCGGACGGTCGTGTTCTGGCGCCGCTGGCTGGAGACCGGGTACTTCCCGGACCATCCCTGGCGCGGAGCGCTGCAGCGCTCCGCCCTGGCCCTGAAGGGCCTCACCTACGCACCGACGGGCGCCACCGTTGCGGCGCTCACCACCTCGCTGCCCGAGACGCCCGGCGGCGAGCGCAACTGGGACTACCGCTACACCTGGATCCGCGACGCCACCTTCACCCTCTGGAGCCTGCACACGCTCGGCTTCGACTACGAGGCGACCGACTTCATGGGCTTCATTGCGGACATCTACCGGGAGAACCAGGATCACCCGGGGATGCAGATCATGTACGGGATCCGCGGCGAGCGCGATCTCACCGAGAAGACGCTCGACCACCTCACCGGCTACGAGAACGCGAAGCCGGTCCGAATCGGGAACGCCGCCTTCGATCAGCGCCAGAACGACGTCTACGGCGCCCTGCTCGACTCGGTCTATATCCACGCCAAGGTCCAGGACCACCTGCCCCACGAGCTCTGGGAGGCGCTCTGCCGGCAGGTCGAGGCCGCGATCGCCGTCTGGGAGCGGCCCGACCAGGGGATCTGGGAGGCCCGCGGCGAGCCCAAGCACTACGTCTCCTCGAAGCTGATGTGCTGGGTCGCCCTCGACCGCGGCTGCCGGCTGGCCGACCGGATCGGCGACCAGCGGCGCCTGCCGCGCTGGACCGAGCTCGAACAGAGGATCCGCGCCGACATCCTCGAGCAGGGCGTGAGCGAGAGGGGCGTCTTCCGCCAGCACTACGAGACCGACGCGCTCGACGCCTCGACCCTGCTGGTCCCCCTGGTCCGCTTCCTGCCCTCCGACGACGAGCGGGTGCGGAACACCGTGCTGGCGATCGCCGAGGAGCTCACCCGGGACGGCCTCGTCCTGCGCTACCGGGTCGAGGAGACCGACGACGGCCTCCACGGGAGGGAGGCCACCTTCCTGATCTGCTCCTTCTGGCTGGTCTCGGCCCTGTCGGAAATCGGCGAGCGCGAGCGGGCCCAGGACCTGTGCGAGCGGCTGCTCAGCCAGGCCGGGCCGCTCGGCCTCTACGCCGAGGAGCTCGATCCCGCCTCGGGCCGCCACTGGGGCAACTACCCGCAGGCGT
The DNA here is from genome assembly GCA_050697275.1 of Solirubrobacterales bacterium. Classification (GTDB taxonomy): domain Bacteria; phylum Actinomycetota; class Thermoleophilia; order Solirubrobacterales; family 70-9; genus JBOGZI01. Next base: position 13,532 of record JBOGZI010000072.1, read on the forward strand.
TCACCCACCTGGCGCTGATCAACGCGGTGGCCCACGTGATCAGCGACGACCGCGCCGCCCGGGACGGGCAGTCCGCCGTGCTCACCGAGATGGTCAGCCAGCAGGGCTGAGAGCTAGCTCGGGACCTTGCCGCCCTGGGTGCCGGGCTCGTCGGCGGGGCCGACCGGGGCGCCGATGCCCAGCACCCGCATCGCCTTCAGGCCCAGCCCCAGCTTCTCGCGCCCCTCGGTCGAGGTGACGTCGTGCCCGCACAGCTCCTTCGCCCGCTCCAGCCGGTAGCGAATCGTGTGCCGGTGCGTGTAGAGCCGCTGGGCAGTCGCGGCGACGTTGCCGTCGTTCTCGAGATAGGTCTCCACCGTGGCGAGCAGGCCGGTCTCGTACTGGTCGTCGTAGGCGACCAGCGGCTCGACCGTCTCCGAATAGAACCGCTCGAGCTCGGCCGGGTCCTCGCTCATCGCGGGCAGCAGCAGCCGGTAGGCGCCGGTGTCCTCGAAGGCGAGCATGCGGGTGCCCTCCGCCTCGCCGACGTTGGCGGCGAGGCGCGCCTCCTGGCCCGCCCGGTAGAGGTCCACCGGGTCCGAGGCGATGCGGCTGTGCGACACGGTGATCGCGAAGCCGGTCAGCTCGTGCTCGAGCTCTCCCACCAGGGCCTCGGTCGCCCGGGCCGCGGCCTTCTCGCTCTCGGCCGGCACGATCGCCGCGACCTCGGCGCCCTCCCCCTCCGCCTCGCCCTCGGCCGCGAGGGCCCCCGGGCTGACAGCCCGGACCGCCCGCACCGCCACCGTGAGCACCCGGGAGCGCCACTCCCCGCTCTGGGCGGCCCGCGGCATGGCCCGGGCGATCAGCACGGCCGCCCCGCTGTTCAGATCGGCGCCCAGCTCGGCCGCGCGAGCCTCGATGTCGCCACGGTCCGTGATCCGCCGCTCCAGCAGGGAGCGCACGAAGTCACCGGCGGCCTCCGCGCTCGCCCACTCAGGCGAGCGGGAGCGCTCAAGCTCGAGCCCGAGCAGGGTGGCCACCATCCGCAGCAGCGCCGCGCCGGGCTCGCCCTCGCCGCGGGGGCGCCAGCGCAGCTCGCCGACCGGCGCGTCGGCGACGCGAAGCTCCACCGTCTCGACCCCGGCGCCACCCGAGAGCAGCTTACGCTCCTCGTCCGGGGACGCCGCGGCCACCGCCAGCAC
>JBOGZI010000073.1:0-7960 GCA_050697275.1 Solirubrobacterales bacterium
GAGGCGAGCCCGATGCAGGCGGCTCTTGAAGGCGGCCTCGCCCAGCTCCATCACCTCGGCCGCCTCCCTGGTCGAGAGACCCTCGACGTCACGCAGGATGATCGTCGCCCGATACTCGATCGGCAGCGCGCGAACCGCCCGTTCCAGCACGGTTCGCACCTCTTGCTGCTCCGCTTGCACCTCCGGCGCACGGCTCCAGTCCGGGGCCTCGGGCACGGGCTCGTCGTCGAGTGAGCTCAGAAGGCCGGCCGGGGGTCTCCTCTCCACCCGTCGCTTTGCCTCGTTGATGCCGATCCGATACAGCCAGGTGAAGAAGCGCGAGCCGCCGCGGAAGTCGCCGATGCTCCGCCACGCCCGAAGGAATGCCTCCTGCGTCGCCTCCTCCGCCTCGTCGGCATCGGCGACGAACCGCAGCAGCACGGCGTAGAGCCGGTCGGCGCTGCCGCGAACGAGCTCCTCGAAGGCGGCACGGTCGCCGCCCTGCGCTCTCTCTATCAGGGCCTGCTCCATGGTGGCCGGCCTCGCCATCGATCGAAGGTTGGCACGCCGCGCCGCCCGAGCGCCCCGGTCCCGGGGCAGGCCCACGGGAGCGGGCACGGCAATGGCCCCAGCAGGTGAGCCTGAAGCGAGCCCCGTCATGGAAGCCTCCTTAGCAGCCGAGGCAGTACCTGGCGAACACCAGGGTCGAGGCGACGAGGAAGGCGGCGCTGAAGAGCAGCTGCGTCAGCGGGGCGTGAATCGCGGCGGGCATACCGATCAGACCCGCCGCCCGGCGGAAAGATTCAACCGGGCGACCGCCGGGCGCGATCGATCATTCCCGGATCTCCGGCCGGTCGAAGAACGCGGCGAGGGCGAACCAGAACTGATCGTCGTGCGGAATCCGCTCGAGCTGTTCGCCTTGCAACGGCCCCTTGACCGCGCGCCCCGAGAGGTCCCAGCTCGACCTCGTTTCGAGATCGCGAAAGCGGCCGCTGTCAGGACCGGGCTTGAAGGTGAGGATCCGCCCCTTCACCGTCCGGTCGAAGACCGCGGCGGCGCCGACGTCGCGGCCAGCTGAGATCGTGGAGCTGTCCAGAGCCGAGGCGACCTCCGGATCGAAGAGGACGACGATCGAACGGTCCGAGAGCACGTCGTTGATCGGCGCCTCCCCTCGCAGGCGCGAGAAGGGGTAGACGACCGCGGAGCCCTCGCCGGTCTCGATCGCCGCGACCCGCTCCTTCGCCGGCAGCGATCGATCGGGCTCTCCCTCGAACAGGAATGGCTCCGACTCCGGGTTGCTGTCGTACGCGGCGTAGGGGCTCCTTCCGTAGGAGCGGCTGAAGCCGGTGTCGCGAGAGAGCACCTCGCCGCGCGGGTACAGCCGTAGGAACTGCTCCCAGGAGAGGATCTGGGAGGGGATCACCTCCAGCTCGGTGCCGAGCAGCTCGCCCACCACCGCGTCCGCGGTGATCTGCTGCCACCACGACTCCGTCTGGCGGTCGTACATGACCAGATCAGAGTTGCGCAGCATGCCGGTGGTCCCGAAGTCGAGCACGCGACGGTCCACGCGGCGATCGAAGGCGACGGTGGAGTTGCAAAGGGGGCAGTACGTGACCGCAATCGGCCGGCCGGCGACCTCGTCGTTGACGATCTCGTGCCAGACCAGGATCTGGATCGGGTAGGCGCGCGCCGTTCCGTCCAATTCGATCACCGCGACTGGCTCGCGAGGAGCAAGGAAACGATCGGCCTCCTCGACCGAGACGAACTTCGGCTCGTCGATCGATGGGATCCCGTCCTTGGGCGGGCCACCACCCACGAACTCATCCAGCGGGGCGCTGTGCCGCGAGAAGTCGGTCTTCCACTCGCCGGTGCCGAACGGGATCTCCCCGGGCTCCGAGCCGCCCCCACCCACGCCGCAGCCCGAAAGCGCGGTGGCCGCCACCACGGCGAGAATCAGGATCCTCGTCATGTAGCTTCGACCCGGTGCCGGCGCCGGGGATTCTGATCTCGGCTAGGCGGACTCGCGCGCCCGCCGGCGCTGGGCCCCGTCCTCCGCACGACGCCTGAGGTCTTCGAGGTGCTCTCGCACGGCTCCCTCCCACTGGCGGCGCACCCAGTAGCGCCCGGCCAGGCGGCCGAGCAGGAAGAAGTCGATCCCGACCTCGCCGCCGTAGCGCAGCCGGGTCCCCTCGCCGTTCTCCTCGAGCACGAACTCCTCGACCGCGTGGGGGACCGGCCCGGTCAGGTGCTTGAAGACGACCCTCGCCGGCGGCTCGAACTGGACCGCCTCGACCGTGCGCGCCTCATAGAAGTGCACCTTGGTGAGGTGCGCCGCCACCACCAGTGAGCGGTCCCGGGCGATGACGTCGATCTCGGCGCCCTCCGGAGCACGGCCCAGGTAGGGGGCGCTGATCATCTCGAAGACGAGATCGCGCGGGGCCGCGATCTGGAGAGTGATCGGACCCAGCTCGTGCAGGCTTCGGCCCCAGCCGAGGTCGAGGTGCATTCGCCCCATCGCCAGGAGCAGGAATGACCCAGCGGCCATCAGCAGGAGCAGCAGTGCCAGCACGGCAACCGCTATCCACAGGGCGGTCACGCTATCGGTGCCTCTGCGGCGAAGATCGCGTATCCCAGTGCTCCGTCGGCGATCGCCTCCATGGCGAGTCGAGCGAGCTCGATCGCTTCGGGCCTCGCAAGCGCGGTCGCGCCTGCCCCCGCGGCAATCAGGCGAGCACCCCGAAGACGCTCGTGAACGCGCTCGGCGAGGGCGGCGGCTTCTGAGTCACGGGACTCGACCGCGTACGGGCGAAGGCCGGCGTCGCGCAGCATGTCCTCGTAGCCGGCCCGAGGCAGGGCTTCCCCCACACAGGCGATCGCTGCGAGCGCGGTGCCGAGCGCCGAGGGCAGCGGCTTCGGGTCGACGACGACATCGGACAGCCCCAGCCGGCCACCGGGGCGCAGGACGCGTCGCATCTCCGCCAACGCCCGACGCTTGTCGGGGAAGGTCGACAGCGAGCACTCGCAGAGCACGGCATCGAATTCGCCTTCGCGGAACGGCAGCGACTCGGCATCGCCGACGACGAAACCGACCTGGTCGCAAAGTCCCTCGGCCTCGGCCGCCTGCTGGGCGTCGCGGACCGCCGCCGGACCGTAGTCGACCCCCGCCACCACGCAACCGAACTCCCGTGCCGCCACCAGGGCGGAGCTGCCCGTGCCCGAGCCCACGTCCAGCAGCCGCTCGCCGGGCTTCGCTCCGATCAGCTCGAGCGAGCGGCGCGTCGTCGTCTCTCCGCCCGGATGGAGCTCCCCGCCGAGCAGCCAGCGGACGCCCGGATGCTCGTACAGCGCGGCGCAGCAGCTCTTGACGTCATCCTCGGCGAGAGAACCTTCCAGCGCGGGGGCAGCGGAGCGACGTGGGGCGGTCGCGCTCATCGCCGGTCTCCGTTGCCGTTGGCCCGGGACATCCGGAGGCGTACCCCCTCCCGGTAGCCGACAGAGTTGTAGGCGCAGAAGGGGATCAGGCGCCCGTCGGGCGTGATCTCCGAGACGCAGCACTTGCGGAGCTTCTCGATGTCGAGCGTGTAGGGATCCTGAAAGTCCTGGGTGACGATCATGAACCCTCGCGCCGCGACCTCCCTCAGCTCGGGCGGCATCCCGGTGGCGCAGGCGACGCAGTCCAGACGCTCGGCCGCCGGCGCCGTCCCGCCCGCCGCCTTCGCCGACCACAGACCCTCGAGCGCCTCGAGCACCTGCGGGTCCGGTACGGCCCGGTTGGTGACGTAGTCGAGGTACTGCTCGACCTCGACGAGGCGGGGCAGTGGAACCAGGTCCTGCCCGTCGTAGAGGGCGAAGGTCGCCGAGCGGCAGGAGGGCGAGCAGCAGGGGACGGGCACGAAGTCGTCCTGTCGAAACCACTCCGGGAGCTGCTCGCAGATTGCCTCGATCACGTCCGAGTTGGTCAGCTTCTGGAGGGGATCGGAGTCGCTGCGGAAGCGCCCAGAGTGCGTGACCGGCTGGAAGAAGACGCCAGTGACCGCCGGGTGGCCGATGCCGAACCGCAAGATCTCGCCGATCTCGTCCTCGTTCAGGCCTCGCTCGACCGCCGCCGCAAGGGAGACGCTCACCCCCGCCTCGGCGCAGCGATCCAGGGCCCTGAGCTTTTCCTCGGTGAGCGCCTTGCCCCGCATCGCCAGCTGTGTCGCCTCGCGGAGGCCGTCGAACTGGAGGTAGACGTGCACGCCGATCTCGGCCAGGGCCTCGGCGAAGCGGGGATCGCGGGCCAGGCGGATGCCGTTGGTGTTCAGCATCACCAGGTCGATCCCGCGCTCGCGCGCCGCCCGCAGCATCTCGAGGATGCGTGGGTGGATCGAGGGTTCGCCGCCGGAGAACTGCACCGACTCCGGCTCGCCCTCCGCCCGCACGAAGGCATCCAGCATCGAGCCCACCTGCTCCAGGCTGAGCGAGTAGCCGTGCTCCTGCGGCCCGGTCCCCGAGTCCGCGAAGCAGATCGGGCAGTCGAGGTTGCAGGCGGTGTTCACCTCGATGATCCCCAGGCAGGTGTGCTGGGTGTGCTCGGGACAGATCCCGCAGTCATGAGGGCAGCCGCGGACACTCTCGGTCTGCCGCTCGAGCGGCTCGGCGCCGGGCTTGTCGAAGCGCTGAATCTCGAGGTAGCTCTCGGCGTCGCCGTAGACCACCGCCTCGAAAGGGCCGTGCTCGGGACAGGTCCTCGACAGCAGCACGCGGCCGTCGCGCACGACGAGGTCGGCGTCCAGCACGCGTCTGCATCGGGGGCAGATCGAGGTGGTCCGCTTCAGCCACCCCTCGCGCGGCCGGGAGTGCTCAGCCACGCGCGCGCGTGCATCGGGTCCGGGAGCCCCGCTCATCAGGACCTAGGACCCATATTCGAGCGGCAATGATTCAAATCAGGAGCCTGTCGGCGCCTCGCGGGATGGCTTCCCGGAACTGATCGCCTCCAGCTCGCCGAGGACGCGGTCGAGCTTGGGGTAGTCGCCGAGCGCGCGGCCGCGGTGGACCCAGACCGCATCGGCTCTCGCGTCGAGTAGCGCCAGGCCCGGCAGCTGGTTGGGCTCGACGATCTTCCCCTGACGGCTGCCACGGGCGATCGCGCGAGCGTAGTTCCACCATCCCCTGGGATTCAGGGAGACCCACCATCTCCGGGGAAGCTCGAGTGCGTCATAGACGCGCCGCTCGGGGTCGACGAGCAGCGGGAATCCGATCCCCCTCTCCTCGACCAGCGAGCGGGCCTGCTGGTCCGTCCCCACCGAAACCCCGAGCGCGGCGGCGCCGGCCTCCCGGACCTCATCCATCCGCTCGGAGACCTGCCGCAGGTAGTCCCGACACGGCAGGCACCCGTAGTAGCGAGGGATGACGAGGATCGTCGGCTGCTGGACGAGGTCGCCGAGGCGAACCTCCTCCCCGGCCGCGGTCTTCACCTCTATCCCGGCGAGCGGGGTCTCAGCATCCATCGAAGTCCGCCTGATATTCGCTCATCGCAGCGGACCGGTGGTTCAGACGTCCGCGAAGAAGTTGAGCCCAACCTGCTCCAACAGCCGCTGGGCCTCGATGTTGAGCCGGAAGAGCTCGCCCGTCCAGATCAGGATTCCCATCGCCACCAGGACGGCGCCCCCGGCGGCCATGATCAGGCCGTAGTTGCGCTTCACCGCCTCGAAGGCACGCGTCATGCGGGCGAAGGCGAGCGCCGTGAGCAGGAAGGGGATCGCGAGGCCGGCGGAGTAGACGGCGAGCAGAAAGCCCGCGCGCGCCACCGACTCGGACAGCGCCGCCGCGCTCAAGATCGCGCCCAGGGTCGGGCCCACGCAGGGCGTCCAGGCGACCGCGAACGCCGCCCCGGCCACCAGTGGTCCGCCCCTGCCGGCGCGCTCCATCAGGGCATCGATTCGCCATTCCCGGTTCAAGCGAACGACGAAGAGCGAGGCAATGAAGAACAGCCCCATGGCGATGATCACGGCCGCGGCGACCTTCTCGAGCACCGCGCGGTTCTCCCCCAGGGACCGGCCCAGCCCGGTCGCGGTGAGACCGAGGGCGATGAAGATGGCGGAGAAGCTCGCCACGAACACCAGGCTCGGCCCCAGCACACGCCGGGCGGGGGCGGACTGCAACCGGTCGGGGGAGACGCCGGTCACCGCGGCGAGGTAGCCGGGAACCAGAGGTAGCACGCACGGCGAGAGAAATGAGACGAGCCCCGCGGCCAGCGCGGCGATCAGCCCGACCCCGGCCGCCGGATCGCCGGCCATTCCTACCCGCCCCTACGCCTCGAGGAGGAACGCCTGGATGTCCGCCTCGAGCGCCTCTCCGTCCGGGTACGCCCCAGGGCGCTGGTGGACGACCTCGCCCCGCTCGTCGATGAACCACGTGGTCGGGGAGACCTGGCTCCAGTTGAGCGAGCGCACCGCGTCGGCGTCCTGGTCGAAGATGCTCGGGTACGGAACCGGGAACTCCCGGAGGAAGTCCTCCGCGGCGCCCCGGTCGTCCTGAATGTCGACGCCGAGGAAGGCGACGTCGTCGGCGTGGGATTCGGCGACCTCGGCGAAGAAGGGAAACTCGGCCCGGCAGGGCGGACACCAGGAGCCCCACTGGTTGACGACCACCGGGTGCCCTCGCAGCTCGGCGAGCTTCTCGTCGAGCGCCTCCGTCGAGCCGTCGATGATCTGGTTCGCCTCGGCGCGGTTCTGAGCCAGCGCCTTCGGCAGGTTCTTGCTCGAGACAGTGGCCACCGGCTGATCACTCGATCCGGCCTCGTCGCCTCCTTCATCGCCGCCGTCGCCGCCGTCGCCGCCGCAGGCAACCAGTCCCACGGCGGCGATCAGCCCGGCCAAGAAGAGCAGGGCCCAGCGGCGAGAGGTGAGTCTCATCGCGCTTAAGACCCGTCTGCGTCCGGAACGGTTCACCTCAGGCTGCGCGGCGGGCTGAGGGTGACGAACCTGACGAATCGTTTCGGACTTGGCCGGGTCGAAAGCCGGTACCTCATTCGACCAAGAGAAGGGGGTTCCGATGAACGGAGGCGCAAACCCGCTGCTCAGCGGGCTCGACGAGAGGCTCGCCCGCGGCGCCGTCGCGGGACTGGCGGCCGGGCTGCTGTTCCTGCTCGCGAACATGTGGTACGCGGACAGCCAGGGCCTGCCGGCGGTCGCTCCGCTGTACGACATATCGACGGTGTTTCACTTCACCGACCAACCCGATCCCGTCGCCGAGAACGCGGCGATCGGCCTGGTGACCCACCTCGCGCTCTCGGCCGGGTTCGGCGTCCTGCTGGCGGTGTTCGCTCCGCTCTTCGCCTCGGGGCGCGCGCTCACGGCGGGAGCGGTCGCCTTCGGATTGCTCCTCTACCTGGTCAACTTCCAGATCCTCGGCCGGGTGGCGTTCGAGTGGTTCCAGGAGGGACCGAACCAGACGTTCGAGGTGTTCGCCCACGCCGGCTACGACCTCCTACTGGCGCCGTTCCTGACCGGATACGCCCGTGCGGTCCAGCGGGAGCGAGCGGCGGACTACGCCCGTGCGATGGAGCGTGAGGGGATCGGCGCGCAGGCCTAAGTCGTGGGCTGCCCCGGCCCCATTGCCTGGTGCCGGGGCGGCCTGCGGGTTCAGCTGAGCGGAGGGGGTGGGATTCGAACCCACGAGGGACCCAAAGGCCCCTAACGGTTTTCGAGACCGCCAGGGACGCTCGAATAAGCATGCACGTGAGTATCCGCTTTGCTCAGGCCGCGGCACGAGCGGTGATCTCGCGATAGGTGATAGGTGGCCGGCTCATGCACGGCCCCGAGCCCGAGCTGGGTTTGGAAGGCGGCCATCGGCGTGCGCCGGCGGTTGTGGCGGAAGACGAACTCGTCGAGGTAGACGGGCAAATGCGCGTGTGAGACTCCTCTGTGGGTTCCGTGCATCCACGCTTTGAGGTTGGAGGTCGCTCGGTGCACGCGCAGCAGCAGTTGGGCCTCTGGCG
>JBOGZI010000074.1:0-4078 GCA_050697275.1 Solirubrobacterales bacterium
GCACCGCGACCGGCGAACGTGAGGGCTACACGACCGGCGAGTGGGAGGCCCTCGACCCGGGCGAGCGCGAGGCGATCCGGCACCGCCGCCGCCGCGACCTCCCGGCGAGCGTCCGCAGGCGCCAGGCCGGTGCGGCCATCCTGGTCGCCGCGGTGGTGCTGGTGGGGGGCTACGTGCTCGCCTTCGGCGGGGGCGACGGGGACGAGGTGGAGAGGCCCGTCGGACTGAAGCGCCTCGCCGGCCAGAGCATCGTCGCCAGGATGGACCAGGGCGGCCCCGACAAGCAGCTGCTGCGCGCGGCGCGGAAGGGCCAGATCGGCGGGGTGTTCGTCTCCCCCGACGAGGGCCGGGGCATCGCCCGGAAGCGCGTCGGGCGCCACATCGCGCGGGTCCAGAAGGCCGCCCGCCAGGGAGAAAATCCACCCCTGCTGGTGATGACCGACCAGGAGGGGGGCTTCGTGAAGCGGCTCGACGGCCCACCGGACCTCGGCCCCAACGAACTCGGGGAGGTGGCCGACGCGAACGTCGCCATGGTCAAGGGGCGCGAGACGGGCGAGTCCCTCGACCCACTCGGGATCAACATCAACCTCGCTCCTCTCCTGGATGTCGCTACGGAGCGGACGGCGGACACGATCGAGACCCGCACCTTCTCCGATGATCCCGCCGTCGTCTCCGCAGTGGGGGTCGGGTTCATCGAGGGCATGCAGTCGGCGGGGGTCTCCGCGACCGCGAAGCACTTCCCGGGGCTCGGGCTGGCGACGGAGAACACGGATTTCCAGCGGGTGGAGATCGGCGGCAGCACTGAGGACCTGGAGGCGGCACTCGTCCCCTTCCAGGACGCGGTCGAGGCCGGTGTCGACCTGGTGATGATGTCGAGCGCGATCTACCCCGACCTGGGATCGCAGGAGCCGGCCGCCTTCACCCGCGAGATCGTCCAGGGCCGGCTTCGCGAGCAGCTCGGCTTCCAGGGCCTGATCATCACCGACGACCTCGAGGCGAGGGCGATCGCCGACGTGGCCGACCCGCGGTTGGCGGCGGTGAGGGCGCTGCAGGCGGGCAGCGACCTGCTCCTCTTCGCGCAGAGCGAGGGGCTCTCGAATAGGGTCCTGCAGGTCCTGGTCAGGGCGGTCAAGGGCGGCCGCCTGCTCGAGCGCGGCGCGGTCGAGGCGGCCTATCAGCGAATCGTCGCATTCAAGGAGAGACTGGAAGGGGAATGAGATGAGCGAGCTGCTGCGACCGGACGACACCCGCGACGCGCTGCGGAAGCTCGGCGGGCTGCTGCTCGGGATGGGCGCGCTGATGCTCCTGCTGCGCAAGTCGGTCATCCCCCAGGCCGACCCCTACAAGGACGGGGTGAAGCTGATCATCTGGGCGATCCCCGCCGCCCTGCTCTACGGCGGCTCCCTGACCCAGCGCGAGACCGGGGGGCTGCGGCCGTGGCAGGCCGTCTACAGCGTCTTCGGGCTGATCTTCGTCGCAGGCGCGCTGCTGCAGCTCGTCGACACGATCGACGAGACCCCGGACCAATCGCTCACCACCGCCGGGGTCTTCGCCGTGATCGCGGCGCTGGCCTTCTACGCCGGGGCGGTCCGCGGGATCCGTTTCCAGTTCCTGTTCGGCGGGATCGCCCTGATCATCGCCTGGTCGGCGCTCTGGGACAGGATCCTCTCGGACGGGATCGGGGCGCACTTCGGCGTCTACCGCGGGCTGCTCGGGATCCTCTCGATCGGCCTCCTCTGCGGGGCCCTGTACCTGTGGCGGAGCAACCCGGGGGGCGAGGACTCGGCCGAGACGGCCACCCGGCCGGCCGGCGACCAGGGGCTGTGGAAGGCGTCGGAGCTGTTCACCGCGGCGGGCATCAGCGCGGTGCTCGCCTGCTCCCTCGGGATCAGCGCGCTGCCGACCCTGAACCCGCTGTCCACCACCGAGGTCACCCCGGTCGATACGTCCTGGTTCTGGGACGTCCTGCTGCTGGTGGTCTCCCTCGGACTGGTCGGGATCGGCTCGAGGATCGGTCTGCGCGGGCCCGTCTACGTCGGCGCGGCCGGTCTCTTCCTCTTCCTGCTCATCGTCGGCTTCGACCTCGACTCCGAGAGGCCGCAGCCGTCGGAGCTCGGCACCTGGCCGATCGTGCTGCTGGTCCTGGGGGCGATCGCCATCGTGCTCAGCGGGGTGAAGGAGGCGAGCCTGGGCGATCGGCCCAGACGGCTCGTCGAGGAGCTTCGCAGGGGGAGATCGGGCGGCAGCTCGCAGCCCTACGAAAGCGAGGACCGATGAAGGAGCTGGTCAAGCCGGACGACAGCCGCGATCTGCTCCGTGCGGCAGGCGCGCTCCTGTTCGGCGTGGGCGTGCTGGTGCTCTCGGTGCGCAAGGACGAGCCCGTCGGGTTCGTCGGGAACGAGGGGTGGGGCCACGGGGCGCTGCTCATCCTCTATCTGATCGCGGCGCTGATCCTCTACGGCGGCGCGATCGCGACCTTCCGCGACACCGGCGAGCTCCGCAAGTGGCAGGCGATCGCGAGCGTCTTCGGGCTGCTCTTCGTCCCCATGGCGCTCGGTGAGCTCGTCGACATCCTCGACGGCGATCCCGGGGCGTCCCTCAACACGGCCTGGATCGCGGCGGTCACCGCCGGGCTGGCGGCCTACGCCGGCCTCCACGCCGGGATCCGCTTCCAGCTGCTGGTCGGCTCGATCGCCCTGCTCGTCGCCCACCTGGCGCTCTGGGACAAGATCCTCAGCGACGGCATCTTCGAGCACCTCGGCGCCCTGCGTGCGCTGCTGCTCGCCTACGCCGCGCTGCTGCTGGCGGGCGGCGTCGCGCTCTGGCGCCGCGCCGAGTACGGCCTGGTCCACGCCTCGGAGCTGTTCACCGGGGCCGGCATCGCCGCGGTCCTGGGGACCCTGGTGCTGAGCCTCTCCGGCCCGCTGGTGGGCGCGGTCTCGGAGGGGTTCGCGGCCTTCGGCGTCCCCGGCTCGGACGCGGGAACCGACCCGAGCGTGCTCTGGGACGCGGTCGGGCTGCTGGTCGCGCTGGCGCTGATCGTGGGCGGGGCGCTGATCGGGACGCGGGGGCCCGTCTACGTCGGAGCGATCGGACTGCTGCTCTTCGCCCTGATCGTCGGCTACAACCTGGACGCGGACCCGGGTGACCGCGAGAACGGCCTGGTCGGCTGGCCGCTGATCCTGCTCGTGCTCGGCGGGGTCGCGCTGGTGCTGAGCCTGGTCCGGGAGGCCAGCCTGGGCGATCGGCCCAAGCAGCTGGTAGACCGAATTCGCGGGAGCTGACGAGGCCCGCTGGACCGCGACGAGCTCGCCCGCCGCTTCCTGGCCGCGCTCAGCGCCGCCGACCGGACCGCGGTGGGCGAGTTGGTCCACCCCGAGGTCGAGATCCGCACCGAGCGGACGGTCCACCGTGGCCGCCCCGCCGCGATGGAGTGGGCGGGGAAGGTGTTCGACCACCTCGTGCGCCGTTTCCTGCCGGTCTCGGTCGAGCCGACCGAGGAGGGGGTGCTGGTCCACGCCGAGCTCCAGTACGTCTGGCGGGAGTCGCAGAAGATCGGCGACTCCTCGCGGGTCGCGATCGAGCTGGGGATCCGAGACGGGCTGATCTCCTCCTGGTACCTGCTCGAGGAGCCGAGCTGAAACCTGCCCATCGTGCCCGGTCGCGTGAGATAAGGTTGATGGCAGGCCCGAGCCTGTACGCGAACCGCTCCAAACGTTGACCCAACACAATTGGCTTGGGGGTCGATTTCCGGCGGTCCCTTGGGGTCGCCGGTAGACCACCACCTGTGCGACACGGGTTACCAAGCCGGAGCGGAAAACGGCAGGCTGGAGCCTCCTAACTTCGCAGTCCGCGCCTCCTAAGCTTCAGCGAGATGGACGCTGAGGCAATCGAGCACTATCTGGAGGACCGCTCCCGGCGGGCCCCGGCGCCGGACGGCGCCCACACCGGCTCGGCCGGCGGCGCGCCCTGCGGCGACCTGGTCCGCATCTCGCTGCTCGCCGGGCAGGGCAGGATCGAGCGGGTCACCCACGAGGTGGAGGGCTGCGCGGCCACCGGAGCCGCGGCAGCCGCGGCC
>JBOGZI010000075.1:0-2222 GCA_050697275.1 Solirubrobacterales bacterium
TCGAGGACCTGCTCGACTTCACCAGCCAGAACGCCCTCGACAGCTCGATGCCGATCCTCCTCTTCGCGGTCGCGTTCGGCCTCTCCACGGATTACGGCGTCTTCGTGCTCCAGCGCATCGACGAGGAACGGCGGAGGAGGAACGGGCCCGACGCGATCGTCGCCGGGGTCGCCCGGAGCGGGCGACAGATCACCGCCGCCGCCCTGCTCTTCGCGGTGGCGATGGGCGCCTTCGCGTTCTCGGAGCTCGTCTACGTCAAGGAGATCGCCGTCGGAACCGCTGTCGCGGTCCTGGTGGACGCCACCATCGTCCGGGGGCTGCTGCTGCCGGCGGTGCTCGGCCTGCTGGGCAGGTGGGCCTGGTGGGCCCCGACCTGGCTGCCCGGGGCGACCCGGGTCAGGTGACGCGGACTTCCTCGCGCTCGAGGGCGCGAAGCAGGGCGCTGACCACGCGGGGGTCGAACTGGGTGCCGGAGCAGTCGCGCAGCTCGCGGCGGGCCGCCGCGAGGCCGATCGACATCCGGTAGACGCGGTCGCTGGTCATCGCCTCGTAGGCATCGGCGACCGCCACGATCGCCGCCTCGAGCGGGATCTCCTCCGCCGCGAGTCCCTTCGGGTAGCCGGTGCCGTCGGGCCGCTCGTGGTGGGCGAGGATCCAGTCCCGGATGTCGTCGAGCTCGCGGCTGGAGAGGATGCGGGCGCCGAGCTCGGGGTGCTTCCTCATCTGCGCCCACTCGTCGCCGGTGAGCGGGCCGGGCTTGCAGAGGATCGAGTCCGGCACGCCGATCTTGCCGATGTCGTGGAGGATCCCGGCCAGCCGCAGCCGCTGGACCCGGTCCTCGTCGAGACCGAGCTCGCTCGCCATCATCTCGCATAGGCGCCCCACCGTCTGGCTGTGGCGGGCGGTGCCGGAATCGCGCTGGTCGAGCGCCTCCGCGAGGCTGAGCACCGTCGCGAGATGGGCCTGGGACTCGACGTTGCGGCGACCGCTGACCGCTCCCAGCACGTTCGTGACCTCGGCGCTGTAGATCACGGCGCGGTCGCGGCCGAGGGCCTTGGCGGCGTGAAGCGCGCGATCCCCGGCTGCCAGCAGGCCGGCCTGGTCCTTGGCGTGCTCGGGGAAGCTGGCGACGCCCACGGACGCGGTCAGCTCCATCTGGGGGGGCGCGAAGACCTGGCGAACGCCATCGATCAGCTCCTCGGCGAACAGGAAGGCGCGGTGATGGTCCGTCTCCGGGAGCACGATCGCGAACTCCTCGCCGCCGGAGCGGGCGACGACGTCCATCAGGCGGGTGGACTTCTCGAGCTGGCTGCCCACGCGCTGGAGGATCTGGTCGCCGGCCTTGATCCCGTGCCGCTCATTGAGCTGCTTGAAGCGATCGAGGTCGAGCACAAGCAGGCTGACGGGTCGCGACTCCGGCTCCGCCCTGACGATCTCGCGCTCGAGTGCCTCGTGCAGGGCGACACGATTTGGCAGCCCGGTGAGCGCGTCGGTGCGGGCGGCGTCCGTGAGCCGGCTGAGCAGGCGCTCGACCCGGGACCGCAGATAGGTGAGCAGCGTCGCCGCCGTGATCAGGGTCCCGGCCGTGATCACGAAGTGGGAGATCGCGGAGTCGGGAGCGCCGGGCGAAACCGAGGGGAGGACCAAGATCGCGAACGCATAGTTGCCGGCCGCCCAGAGAACGTTGAGCGCGGCGTCGAAGCGAGTGAGCGGGAAGTAGAAGACGTAGAGGCCTACCCAGACGTACAGGAGGGAGTAGCCGCTGGTCGCGTCGCCGCTGAAGAGGACGGCAGCCGTCGTCATGGCGGTGGCGAGCGCCGGAGCCAATCGAAGGACCCAGAACGGGATCTTGCCCGCCGACAGGAACATGAACGTGGCCCAGACAGCAGCGCCCGCCTGCACCGCCAGCAGGCCCGTCACGTCGAAGTACGCCGGGTGTGGGAGGAGCGCGGCCGCCGTGCCGATCACCGCGGCGCCGGCCGCGAGGTACGCCTGGGCAAGTGCGATCGGGCGGGCCGCGGACGGCCCCGAGAGCAGGTTGCTGGGATCGCGCGCCCGGAGGCGCCGATCCTGACCAGGGGTCGGCCCGTCAGTGGAAACCGGAATCCTTCCGGGAGCGATCAAGCCCATACGCACTCAGGGTATCGGCGCACTTTGGACGCTTTTTCTCGTTCTTTTTGGGGTATTAGCCCTCGCGTCACGACTGGACGGATGTTCAACAC
>JBOGZI010000076.1:0-31164 GCA_050697275.1 Solirubrobacterales bacterium
GGCTTCGCCTCGGGCGGGGCGGGAGCGGGCGGCGGGGCCGCGCGCCTGCGCCCGCGCGCCGCCGGGATCTCGGGGAGCTGGGCCTTGGGG
Organism: Solirubrobacterales bacterium; assembly: GCA_050697275.1. Classification (GTDB taxonomy): domain Bacteria; phylum Actinomycetota; class Thermoleophilia; order Solirubrobacterales; family 70-9; genus JBOGZI01. Next base: position 91 of record JBOGZI010000076.1, read on the forward strand.
GCGAGCAGGCGGAGCTGGGAGACGAGGCGCTCGGCGAGCGCGTTGGCCTCGGGATCGCTCTGCAGGTGGCGGACGGCGTCGGCGCGGCCGATCGGGTCGGCCTGGCCGAGCAGGTAGTCGGTCAGCGGTAGCTGGGCGTCGGGGTCGGACCCGCCCATCTCCCCGAGCGCCGCGCTGGAGCGGGAGCGGACCTCGTCGGCCGAGATCCCGAGCAGCGAGCCGATGTCGTCGTAGCCCTGCCCGCCCGCGAGCAGGAGCTGCAGCATGGCGCGCTGTTCGTCCGTCAGGGCCAAGGGCCGGAACAGACTAGGGCAGCCGAGGCGTGGGCGGCGCAACTCTTAGCGTCGCTTTAACGCCCCCGGCGCATCACTATCGTGCGCGGCCGTGGCCCCGTCCGACCAGGCCCCGTCCGGCTTCGCCGGGCTCGCCGGCGTCGAGTGGCTCGACGCCCGCGAGGAGGAGGCTCACGCCCGGATCGAGGTCGAGGAGCACCACAAGCAGCCCTACGGGTTCGTCCATGGCGGCGTCTTCGCGACCCTGGCGGAGAGCGTCGCGTCCCACGCGACCGCGGCGGCATCGGGCATGGCCGCGATCGGCATGTCCAACAACACGACCTTCATGCGCCCCGTCACCAGGGGCCAGATCGACGCGGTGGCGCGCCGTCGCCACGCCGGCCGCACCACCTGGGTCTGGGACGTCGAGATGACCGACGGCGAGGGGCGCCTCTGCGCGCTGAGCCGGATGACGATCGCGGTCAGGGAGCTGGACGGCGGCTAGCGGGGAAGCGGGCGGCGCGATCCGAAACGGTTAGTGATGGGCATGCGGCGATCGCGGCCGAACGCCTTGGTCGAGACCCGGATCGAGGGCGGCGCCTGGCGCCGCTTGTACTCGGCGCCATCGACCAGGCGGACGACCTCCCCGACCACCTCCGCCGGGAGTCCCTCGGCGATCAGCTGCTCGGGACCCTGGTCCCGCTCCACGTAGCCCTCCAGGACGCGGTCGAGCAGGTCGTAGGGTGGCAGCGAGTCCTCGTCCTGCTGATCTGCCCGCAGCTCGGCGGAGGGCGCGCGCTCGAGCACCGACGCCGGCACCAGCTCGCGCCCGGCGCGCTCGTTGCGATAGGCGACCAGCCTGTAGACGAGCGTCTTGAAGACGTCCTTGATCACCGCCAGGCCGCCCGCCATGTCCCCGTAGAGGGTCGCGTAGCCGACCGACATCTCGCTCTTGTTGCCGGTGGTCAGCACCAGCCAGCCGAACTTGTTCGACAGCGCCATCACCAGGTTGCCCCGGACCCGCGCCTGGACGTTCTCCTCGGCGATGCCCGGCTCGGTTCCCGCGAAGCGAGACGCGAGCGCCTTCTCGTAGGCGCGCATCGGGGCCTCGATCGGCATCTCGATCGCCTCGATTCCGAGGTTGCCGGCGATCGTGCGGGCGTCGGCCTGTGACTCCGGCCGCGAGTGGGGGGAGGGCATGATCGCGGCGCTCACGCGATCGGGCCCGAGCGCGTCGGCCGCCAGCAGCGCCACCAGGGCGGAGTCGATCCCCCCGGAGAGGCCGAACACGACCCGCTCGAAACCGTTCTTGCGGACGTAGTCACGCAGGCCCAGGCTGAGCGCCTCGTAGACCTCCTCCTCCGCTCCGAGGGGGGCTGCCAGGTCGGGCTCCAGGTGCCCCTCGGGCCGCGCGCCACTGCGCAGCTCGTCGAGCATCGGCACCCCGGCCGAACGGCCTGGGGCCTCGCCGGCACCATCGCCTCCCGCGGCGCCGAGCGCCGGCAGCAGCAGGTCGCACGCCAGCAGCTCCTCGGCGAACTGCCTCGCCCGAGCCAGAGTGGTGCCGTCGCGCGCGATGACGACGCTGCTGCCATCGAAGACGAGCTCGTCCTGGCCGCCGACGAGGTTGCAGAGGGCGATCGCCGCGCCCGCCCCCCGTGCCCGGCCGGCGAGCATCGCCTCGCGCGCCGCGATCTTGCCACGGTGGTACGGCGAGGCCGAGGAGTTGACGATCAGATGCGCCCCGGCGCCCGCCTCCTCGAGCTCGGGCGATCCCGGAACCCAGAGGTCCTCGCAGATGGTCAGCCCGACCATGGCGCCATCCACGTCGACGGTGGCCGCGGCGGTGCCGGGCTCGAAGTAGCGGCGCTCGTCGAAGACGCCGTAGTTGGGGAGGTGGAGCTTGCGGTAGGTGCCGCGCACCTCGCCATCTGCCAGCACCGCGACCGAGTTGTGCGCGGGTGGGAGAGGAGGGTCGATCACCGGGTCGTCAAGGGCCGATCGGTCGTGTTCGGCGCGATCCGGGAACCCGACCACCGCGACGATTCCCTCTACAGAGGCCGCCACCTCGTCGAGGCCCTCGCGAACCGCCGCCAGGAAGTCGCTGCGCAGCAGCAGGTCCTCGGGCGGATAGCCGGAGAGACAGAGCTCAGGCAGCACCACGAGCTGCGCGCCGGCCTCCGCGGCCCGCTCGATCCACTCCCGGGCCAGGCCGACGTTCGCGTCGACGTCGCCGACGGTGGGGTTGAGCTGGGCGAGAGCCAGCCTCAGATGGGTCGCCTCGGCCATACCGACATTAAACGGGTTGCCCCCCGGCTTCGCCTGCGGGGGCACCCTCACGTTATGGACGCATCCGCGGCGCGGGCTAGCCTCACGCACGTGTTCAGGCAGGATCCGACGCCCCGCAGGCGCCGAGGAATGGAGCTGATGGAGGCCCACGTCAGCGAGCTCTGCGACCAGCACGGGATCGAGCTGGCCGGCTCCTCCGCCCGCGGTCGCGCGATCCGCTGGCGGGGCGGCCGGCGGGAGATCTCAATCCCACCGATCCGCGGCCAGGTCTCCTACTTCATCGCGCTCCACGAGATCGGCCACCTGGTCGGGAGGGGGCGCTCCGCCCCCCGGCTGGAGTCCGAAGCGAACGCCTGGCTCTGGGCGCTCGAGCACAGCGTGGTCGAGCCGACCGCGGCGACCCGCCGCTCGATCGCCAGGCGCCTGCGCGGCTACCTCGAGTGGGCACAGAACCGCCAGTACCGGCGGGTGCCGCCCCGGATCCCGCCGCGCGACCATCCCTTCTGGGCGCTGCTCGAGCTCGCCTAGCCTCGGCTCAGCCCGAGGCGCGGCGGCGGCCCGCCGGGCGGAGGTTCCCGACGATCACCGCCACCACCGTGACCAGGTAGATCTGGCCGACCAGCGCCTCGGTGATCGCCAGCGACCTGCCCACATCGGTCGCGGCGACCAGATCGCCGTAGCCGACCGTGGTCAGGGTGGTGAAGCTGAAGTAGAGGAAGTCGCCCCGCTCGTCGACGCCGGTCGAGAAGAACGGGGTGTCCGAATAGAAGTCGACCGCCCCGTAGGCGAACGAGAACAGCAGGCCCACCAGCAGGTACAGGCAGAGCACTCCGAACATCGTCTGCAGAGTCACCCCGCCCGCCTCGCCGAAATGCTTGCGCAGCCCGAGGACGAGCGCCGGCGGGGTGAGCAGGATGTAGACGAGCGCGACCGCCCCGGCGCCACCGCGGCTGAACTCGCTGGTGCCGACCAGGGTCGCCACCGCCGCGGCGACCCCCGCCAGCGCCACCAGCACGCTCAGCCGGATCACCCAGGGATGGGCCCTGGAGGCGATCACCGCGGCCACCAGCGTGCCCGCCTGGAGCGTCACCGAAATCAACCTGGCGACGTTGCCATCGGGGGCCGCCAGCTGGAAGCCCAGCGTGACGATGATCAGGGTGAGGACGATGCCGAAGCGGTAGTGCAGCCGCTGCACACCCGGATCATGGCCGCCGGCGAGGACGGCTCAGCAGCGCTTCGGCTTCGGGTCCAGCCGCTTGTCCCGCTTGGCCTTCTGGCGCTTCCTGGGCCCGGGCCCGCAGTTGATCTTGATGTCGCGCCTGCCGTCCTTGGCGTTGATCCGGTCGATGCCGGTCTTGCCCTTCATCACGTCACGGCCCTTCTTGCCCCAGATGAAGTCGTCGCCGGGGCCCGCGAGCAGGCGGTCGCGGTCCGGACCGCCGAGGATGGAGTCGTTGCCGTCGCCACCGCGCACGAGATCGCGCCCGCGGCCCCCGAAGTGATCGTCGTCGCCGGCGAAGCCGAGCAGCACGTCGCCGCCGTTGTTGCCCACCAGGATGTCGTAGCCGCTGCCGCCGACGAGCGTCTCGCTGCTCGAATCCCCGAAGATCGCGTTGCCGCCGGGGCCGCCGAGGACGTTCTCGACGTCGCCGTGGACCGTGTCGCGGACGGCGCCGGTGAGATCGAGCTCGTTGCCGTCGTCGCCGTTGATGTGCCCGACGGTGACCAGCAGCGAGGTGAGCCGGTCGGCGTAGAAGACCGTGTCCGTGCCCCGGCCGCCCCTCAGGTCGTCGGCGCCTTCATGGCCGACCACCAGGTCGCGGCTGCGTCCCCCGTTGATCTCGTCGATTCCGCGGGCGCCGTTGATCACGTCGCTGCCGCCGCTGCCGTCGAGGTTGCTCGAGACGTTGACCGGGATCGTCAGCCGGTCGAGCGTGATCGCGTCGTCTCCGTTCCCGGAGTTGACCGAGATCCTGGTGATCCCGGCCCCCGGACAGGTCGCCGTGCTGGCGTTCACCGAGGTGCAGGGCCCGCTCGCCGTCACCGTGAGGTTGGAGACGGCGTCGGTGACCGTGTAGGTGTCGGTCGCCGCCGAGCGGAGGACGCTGATCCCGTTCCGCTCGCCGCCGCTCGCGGTGACGCGCACCGTGTTGCCGCCGCTGACCGTCGCGTTCGAGGCGAGCGCGGCGGGTGCGCCGAGCAACGCCGCCGTCACCCCGATCGTCCCTGCCAGCAAAGCCCGGTTCATGCTCTCCCTCTCCTGGCCGCCGCGACTCCCGCCTTTGTCTGATACCGCACAAGGCTGCTTCGAAACCTCTCTGACCCTCGAACCCGCTGGGACGACCAGGGGAGCGGCGGGCGATGCCCTCGGAAGGCAGCCGGCGAGGGCTAGCCGGGGTCGGCGACGAGGGACTCCTCCTCGCGGCCGGCATCCGGGGTGACGAGGATCGCGCCCTCGCCCGTGGCGTAGGCCTCCTCGCCGTGGTGGACGACGTCCATCCCGACCGCCTCGTCGCGCTCGGGGCCGCGCAGCGGCATCAGCGCGCCGATCACCTTGAGCAGCACGAAGGTGGCGACGAAGGCGTAGACGGGGGTCGCCGCGGCCGCCAGCGCCTGATCGCCGAGCTGGGCGGCGTTGCCGTAGAAGAGGCCGTCGGAGACGCCGTTCCAGGCCTCCTGGGCGACGAAGCCGATCGCGAGGATGCCGATGAAGCCCGCCAGGCCGTGGACGGCGAGCACGTCGAGCGTCTCGTCCACCTGGGTCCGGGGCCGCCAGGCGACCAGCGCGTAGCACGGGACCGCGCCCAGCGCTCCGATCACGATCGACCAGGCCGGGCTGACGAAGCCGCCCGCGGGGGTGATCAGGACGCAGCCGGTGATGATCGCGGTGGCGGCGCCGACCGCGGTCACATGCCGCCCGCGGATCGCGTCGAGCAGGAACCAGACGGCCACGGTGGCGGCGGTGCAGAGCAGCGTGTTGGCGAAGGCAAGCACGCTCGGCTCCCCGGTGCCGAAGCCGCTGCCGCCGTTGAAGCCGAACCAGCCGAACCAGAGGATGCCGGCGCCGAGCAGCACCAGGACGCCGTTGTGCGGCAGCAGCGCCAGGCGGCCGTAGTCCTTCCGCGCGCCCACCACCAGCGCCGCAGCCAGGGCGGAGAAGCCGGAAGCCATCTCGACGGCGATGCCTCCCGCGAAGTCGAGCGTGCCGCCCTCGAGCAGCCAGCCGCCGCCGAACCCCCAGTGGGCGAGCACCGAGTAGACCGCGACGGTCCAGACCGCCGCGAAGACGAGGAAGGCGCTGAAGCGCATCCGCTCGACCACGGCACCGGAGATCAGCGCGATCGTGATGATGCAGAAGGTGGCCTGGAAGGCGAAGAAGACGAGGTGGGGGATGGTGAGGCCCTCGCGGGGCTCGAAGCCGACGTCCTTGAGGGCGAAGTGCCCCAGCCCGCCGACCAGGTCGCCGGTGCCGTCGAAGGCCAGCGAATAGCCGATCAGCGCCCAGGTGATCGTGGCCACCGAGAGCGCCGCGATGCACATCATGAAGGTGTTGAGGGCGTTCTTCGCCCGGACAAGCCCGGAGTAGAAGACCCCGAGACCGATCGTCATGAACATGACGAAGGCGGTCGAGGTCAGCATCCAGGCGGTATCGCCGCTGTCGACCTCGGTCGCCTGCGCGAGGATCGGGCTGACCAGCTCCATCAGGCGCCCACCGGGGTGACTGCGGTCTCATCGGTCTCACCCGTACGGATCCGCACCGCCCGCTCGAGCGGCACGACGAAGACCTTGCCGTCGCCCACCTCACCGGTCCGGGCCCCCTCGCAGATCGCGTCGATGGTGGGCTGGACGAACGGATCCGAGACGGCGATCTCGAAGCGGACCTTGTCGGAGAGCCCGACCTTGACCGTGGTGCCGCGATAGGTCTCGACCCGGTGGAGCTCGCCGCCGTGACCCTGCACCCGGCCGAGCGAGATTCCGCGCACCTCGGCGCGGTAGAGGGCCTCCAGCACGTCGTTGGCCTTCTCCGGCCGGACGATGGCGATCACGAGCTTCACGGGCCGGGGCAGTCTGCTCTGCGCGGCCGTCCCGAGCATTGGACGGCTGTACAGGATTCGAGGGTCGCCCCTTATCCGCGCGTACAACCGCGTTTCCGCGGCGGCCACTCCCGTCGGCCATCATGTGTCGATGACTCCTTTGCCGGGTGACGAGCGGAAGTTCCTGGTCGTCACCGCCGATGACTACGGCTACTGGCCCTCCTACAACGACGGCATCCTCGAGGCCGTCGAGGCGGGGGCGGTGGACGCGGTCAGCGCCATGGTCGACCGCGAGTACTGCGACCCGGAGCCGTTGCTCGAGAGCGGCGTCGAGATCGGCCTCCACATCGAGTTCGAGGCGCGCTGGGGCGCCCGCAGCGCGGCGCCGGCGCGGACCTCGCTGCGGGTTCAGCTCGACCGCTTCGTCGACCTCTTCCACCGCTGGCCCTCGTTCCTGGACGGGCACCACAACTGCCACGCTCGCCCGGAGCTGGCCACGCCGGTGATGGTGGCCGCGCAGCAGATCGGCGCGCCGGTGCGCTCGGTCAGCCCCGACCATCGCCAGTGGCTGCAGGAGCGCAACATCGCGACCCCGGACGCCGTGATCGGGCGCATGCGCAGCTCCGAGGAGGCGGAGCCCGACGAGCTGCGGAACCTGCAGCCCGGCGTCACCGAATGGGTCGTCCATCCGGGCCACGCCGACCCCGAGTCGAGCTCCTCCTACGACATCGCCCGCCAGGAGGACCTCGAGACGCTCACCCGCTGCATGGTGCGCGCCCGCTTCGACCAGCCGATCTGGGGCGACGCCCAGCGTGCCACCCACACGGCGGCCTTCGCGCACGCCGTGCTGGGCGCCGTCGAGGAAGCGCCGACCGAGAGCTAGTCGGCGGGGGTCCCTTCGCGCTCGACGCCGCCGTTGGCACGGGCCGCGACCTCGTCAGCGTCCTCGGCGGCGGTCTGGGCCGCGCCGGGGACGAATCGCCGGAACCCGCTCGGGCGCCCCCCGGCCGCCTCGATCAGCTCCTCTAGGGAGGCCTCCAGGTCCTCGCCGAGCTCGTCGAGGTCCGCCATCGCCTCGTAGTCCCCGATCAGGCCGAAGTTCACCTGGCCGTCGTAGCTCATGATCCCGACGCAGACCGCCTGCTTCTTGGCGAGCGGCACCATCGGGAAGACCCGCTCCATCCGCCGGCCCATCAGGAAGAGCGGGAACTGCGGACCGGGGATGTTGGTCACCACCAGGTTGAAGAACCGCTGTCGCGACTGCAGGCGAGCGGCCTGGCCGGCGATCGTGGGGGGCGCGAAGTCTGTCAGCTGGGTCATCAGCGACGCCCCCACGGCCTGATTCGAGCCCTTCAGGTCGCCCATCGTCGCGGTCACCCGGCGCAGCCTGCGAACGGGGTCCTCGCACCAGACGGGGAGCGGCGCCATCATCGCGCTGACCCGGTTGCCGAGGGCGCCGTGCTCCTCGTCGGTCCGCACGCTGACCGGGACCATCGCGCGCAGCTCGAGCCCCGCGGTCGGGTGCTCGCGCGCCCTCAGGTAGCGTCCCAGCGCCCCGCTGACCGCGGCGAGGATGACGTCGTTGACCGTGCCGCCCAGCTCGTCCTTGACCTGCTTCAGGTCGGCGAGCGAGGCGCGTACCCAGGTGAAGCGGCGGTGGGGGCCGATCTCGACGTTGAAGGGGGTGTGGGGCGCCGCGATCCCCGCCCAGGCGAAGGCGCCCGCCGCGAAGGCGGCCTCGCCGAGCTTGCGCACCGCACGCCGCGGGCCCCGCAGCAGACGGCGGGTGCCGCGGAACACCTCGCTCGGGCTCACCGCGCGCTCGACCAGCGACTGGGTGAGCAGCTCGATTTCCCTCGGCTCGGGCTCCGGGACCCAGGGCTCCGGTGTGGGCGGCTGCGGCGGGTCCTGCTCGAGGTCGAAGAGGACGGTGGTGATGTCGACTCCCGAGACGCCGTCCACCAGGCAGTGGTGGGTCTTGCCGACGATCGCGAAGCGGCCGCCCCGCAGGCCCTCGACCAGCCACAGCTCCCAGAGCGGCTTGCCGCGGTCGAGGCCCTGGGAGAAGATGCGGGAGGCGAGCTTGCGCAACTGCTCCTCGCTCCCGGGCGGGGGCAGCGAGGTGTGGCGGACGTGATAGCTCAGGTTGAGGCCGGGGTCGTCCACCCAGACCGGGCGCCCCTGGCCGAACGGAACGAAGCGGAGCTTCTGCCGGAAGCGCGGCACCAGGTGCAGGCGCGAGGCGATGTGGTCGCGGAACTCGACGTAGTCCGGCGGGGGGCCCTCGAACAGCGTGGTCGAGGCGACGTGCATGTGGGCGCCGTCCTTCTCGAGGTGCAGGAACGAGGAGTCGAGCCCTGTCAGGCGATCCGCCATGCAAGCGATCTTCCCACAGTGACGGCGATCACACATCCCCTTCTGGCGCCCTCCTAGCCTGCCCCGGCTGTTGGATCAAACGATCCGCCGAGCCGCCCGAGAAACCGGGCGGGCGGGGGACCCAAGAAGCACGGGGCGAATGGGGCGGTGCTCCGCCCTTAGCGGTACAGACGCGAGGGTGCTCCGAGGGGAGCAACCCTTTGAAGAAAGTCCGCCGCGAGCCCGACAGCTAACCCCGTAGGCGGCAGAGGAAGGCAGGTCGATTCACTTGCGTCGCTTCCGCTGGAAGCGAAGGTGGGCCGCGCTCGCGCTGCTGCCCGCCGCGGCAACGATGGTGACGATGGGACTCGCGGCGGCCGCGAGCGGTACCGGCCCCGCGCCCGTGGTGGGCGGCCCGGGGAACGGCACCGCGACCGGCACCGGGCCCGTCGCCGCCGAGGTCAAGCTGCGGGCCCAGCGCCACGTGCGGGTCGGCAACCCGGTCGCGATCCGCGGCCGCGTCACCCCGTCCGGCGCTCGGGCGGTCGTGATCAAGGTGGGCGACAGGAAGGTGCGGACCGTCCACAGCGACCGCGAAGGGAGCTTCCGGGCGCGCTGGCGCGCGTCCGGGGCCGGCGTCTACCGGGTCACCGCGGTCGCGCGCGGCACCGGCTCCGCCCGCCGGGCGGAGTCCCCTCCGGTGCGGGTCAACGCCTACCGGGCGGCCGCGGCGTCCTACTACGGCCCCGGCCTCTACGGCGGTGGGCTGGCCTGCGGCGGGACGCTGCGCCCGGGAACGATCGGGGTGGCGAACAGGTCGCTGGCCTGCGGCACGCGGCTGACACTGCGCTACGGACGCCGCTCCGTGCGGGTCGAGGTGATCGATCGCGGGCCGTTCTCCGGCCACCGGGAGTTCGACCTCACCGCCGCCACCAGGGCGCGACTCGGGTTCCCCTCCACCGGGATCGTGCTGAGTACCCGCTAGCGACCGCTCGCGGTCGCGCCTGATGGCGAAGCCGTAGTTCCGAAGCCGATCTGGTCATCCATCGGGCCGTCCTCGTCCTCGCCACGGTCGAGTCCCGCCACCCCGACGCCGACCAGCCGCACCGGCGTGCTCGGGTCGAATCGCTCGAGCAGCTCCCTGGCGGTGGCGACGACGGTGTCGGGGTCGCGGGTGGGGGAGGGGAGGGTGCGCGAGCGGGTGTAGGTCCTGAACGGCCGCAGGCGGATCTTCAGGGTGACGGTGCGCCCGGCGCTGCCGTGGCGCTCCAGGCTCCCGCACACCGACCGCGCCAGGCGGTCGACGGTGTCGAGCAGCTCCGCGCGGTCGGTGACATCGGCCCGGAAGGTGGTCTCCCGGCTCTCCGACTTCCGCTTGCGCTCCAGGGTGAGCTTGCTGCTGCCGCGCCCGTTTGCCCGATCACGCAGGCCCCGGCCGTGCTTCGGCCCCAAGGCGCGCTCGAGCGTCGCCGGATCCGCCGAGGCGAGCCCGGAGACCGTCTCGATCCCGATCTCCCGCAGCCGTTCGGAGGTCCGCGGCCCGACCCCGGGCAGCAGCGACGCCGGCTTCTCGCCCACCGCGGCGAGCCAGCCGTCCTCCTCCAGCAAACAGAAGCCGTCGGGCTTCTCCAGGTCGGAGGCGATCTTCGCCATCAGCTTGTTGGGCGCCAGGCCGATCGAGCAGACCAGGCGGGTCGCTTCCCTGATCCGGCGCTTGATCTCCCGCGCCCTCGATTGGGGCACCGGGGAGCCGGAGAGGTCCACATAGGCCTCGTCGAGCCCGACCACCTCGACCAGCTCGCTGAACTCGCGCAGGGTCTCCATCACCTTCACCGAGCCGCGCCGATAGAGCTGCATGTCGACGGGCAGCACGATCAGATCCGGGCAGCGCCGGCGGGCCGTCACCATCGGCAGGGCGGAGTGGACGCCGTATTTCCGCGCCTCGTAGGACGCGGTGGTGACCACGCCGCGCGGCCCGTCGTAGGCGACCACGACAGGCTTCCCGCGCAGCTGCGGATGGCGCAGCAACTCGATCGAGACGTAGAAGGCGTCCATGTCGACGTGGGCGATCACCTGCGCCCGGCCGACTTTACGCCCAGGGCCCGATGCCGTCCGCTACCTTGAGCACGCGGTGAGCAGCTCCCAGGCGAAGAACCTCGAGGCGATCTCCCGGGCGATCGACCAGCACAACTCGAGCTGCCCCTTCCCCGCGGCCGAGGTTCGGATGAACCCCTTCGAGATCGAGCGCCTCGGCTGGGAGGAGATCCGCGGGCTGCCGGTCGTCCCGGATCCGGAGATGGGGACCGGCCGCTTCAAGATCGTCTGCTCCCGCGACGTCGAGGGCGAGGGGATCGAGGAGGCGGAGGCGCTCGGGATCCCGCTCGAGGTGGCGGTGCCCGGCAGCACCCCCAAGCCGCCGGCCTAGCAGCCGCCAGCCGCCCCATCCGGAGCGGCTGCTCGCAGCCGCGACCGGTTTCTGCGGCGGCTGCGCCGGCGGATCACCAGCCAGCACTACGAGCTGGCGCTCGGAGCCGCTAGTTCAGCGTCGCGGCGAGGCGGCGCCGATGCTCGCGGGCGAGTGGGTCCTGGGGCCCCAGCTCGGTGAAGATCGCGACCATCACCCGGCGGATCCGGTCGCGGCGCTCGTCGTCCCCGGCTGCCTCCAGGGCTTCCTGAAGCAGCTCCAGCGCGCGACCGCGGTCCCCCGCGTCCCAGGCCTCGAAGGCCCGTGACAGCTCCCCGGGGGAGTCGCCGTCTTCCGACCCCTCCAGCGCCAGCTCGGCGCGGGCGGCGAGGCCGTCGGCGACGAAGTCGGCCTGGAACGGCCGCAGCCGCTCGAGCGCCTCGCCGTGGTCATCTCGCTCCAGCAGGATTCGGGCCAGCCCTATCGCCGCCGGTGCGTGACGGGAATCGGCCTCCAGCGCTCGCCGATAGGAGTCCTCGTCGCCGGCGTCGGTGAGCCGCTCCGCCTCCGAGGGCACGAGCTCGTCGAGGAAGGCCTCGATCGCGGCGGGCGGCTGGGCGCCGACGAACTCCTTGACGACCTCGCCGTCGCGGAATGCCTTCACGGCCGGAATCCCCTGGATCCCGAAAGAGGCGGCGAGCCGCTGGTTGCCGTCGACGTCGACCTTGACCAGCTCGACCTCGCCGTCGCGCTTGCGAACCGCCTCCTCCAGCGCGGGGCCGAGCACACGGCAGGGCCCGCACCACTCGGCCCAGAAGTCGACCACCACGGGGACCTTCCGCGAGCGCTCGAGCACCTTCTGATCGAAGCCTGCCTCGTCTATATCGACGGTGGTGGACATACAGAAGAGGGTAGGACGGGGCCCCGGGAAGTCCGGCTAGCGGGCCCTCGCCGGCCTCTCGGCGCGGACGGTCGCCAGGTGGCGGCGCAGGAAATGGATCTGGTCGTCGATCGCGCGCTCCCGCCACTCGCCGACGTAGATGTCGAAGTGCGCGCAGGGGTACTCACGGACCTCGACCCGTCCCTTCGCCCGCCAGGCCGCCGCCCTGGCGCCCACCGGCGGCGCGACCGAGTCGCGATCGGCGATCTGGATCAGGATCGGGCAGCGAACCCGCTCGATCACCCCGATCGCGCGGTTTCGGCCCTCTTCGAGCACGGCCCGGGCCAGGATCTCGTTGCGCCAGCTCGGTCCGGCGATCGCCCGGAATCCCGGCTCGGACCCCTCGCTGCTCATCGCCGCGACCGAGCCGGGAGGCCCGACCAGGGGGATCAGGTGCGGCTCGCGACCGCGAATCGCGCCGGCCATGTCCCGGATCCCCTCCGCGGTGACGCGCGCGAGCTGGGCCCAGCCGGCGTAGCGGGCGATCTCGCGGAGCGTCCTGATCCCGTCGAGGTCGGGGGTCTGGGCGATCACCGCCGCGATCGCGGGGTCGCCGGCGGCGACGTGCACGACGTGGCCGCCGGACCACGAGGTGCCCCAGAGCACGATCCGGTCCGGATCGACTCCCTCGAGGCCGCGGGCGAAGGCGATCGCCGCCTGATAGTCCTCGCGGTGGCGCTGCGGGGAGGCGAGCTGGCGGGGCTCGCCGCTCGAGCGCCCGAAGCAGCGGTAGTCGAAGAGCAGCACCGAGCTGCCCGCGGCGGCGAACGCCTCAGCGAAGGGCAGCAGCCCGGAGTCCTTGGTGCCGCCGATGCCGTGCGCCATGACGACGCAGGGATGACCGGCGGGGCCGTCGAACGCCTCTCCCTCGGCCGCGAGATGCCAGCCGGAGCAGAGCTCGCCCGCGCTCGGGAAGGTGACCTCCTTGCGGTCAGGCAGGAGCGCGCTCCTTCGAGGCCGCCCCGGCGACCTCGGCCCGGCTGGCGAGCCGTGGCGCCATCCCCCGCCGCGCCCGCTCCCGGCCGGCCGGGATCTCCCGGTTGCGGATGTCGTGCTCGTAGGAGTACCAGTCGACCTGCATCGTGTGGCGGGGCCGCTCGGCGAAGTGGCCGACGTACTTGGCCTCGTCACGGCGGATCGCCTCCTCCATCTCGGGCACGGGGGGCAGTGCGTAGTCGCCACCGAGATAACGGGCAACCAGCTTGCTCTGCAGCTCCACGAAGGGGAACAGGGTCGGGATCACCTGGGCGAAGCCGACCAGCGCGAGGTCGTCGATCCCGGGCCGGAAGATCCGCTTGTAGAGGGGTAGCCGGTTATCCGGCGCGGCCAGCAGCGCCTCGTCGAGGAAGGGGAAGGTGATCTTGTAGCCGGTCGCGTAGACGATCGCGTCCACCCGCTCGGTACTGCCGTCCTCGAACCCGACCCGGTCGCCGAGCAGCTCGGTGACGTTCGGCTTGGCGACCGCGTCGCCGGAGCCCAGTCGCAGCAGCAGCTCGCTAGACACGGTCGGGTGCGCCTCGAGGAAGCCGTGATTGGGGTGGGGGAGGCCGAAGCCCTCCATCCGTCCCGAGGCGATGTAGGGGAGCGGCTTGGCCAGCCAGCGCTGCAGCTTCAGCGGCAGGTGCGGGGTGGTCTTGACGACCTTGTCGGTGGGGAGCCCGAACAGGTACTTGGGCATCACCCAGGCTCCGCTGCGGGTCGACAGGAACACCTTCTCGGCGACGCCCTTGCGGGAGAGCTCCGACGTTATGTCAACCGCGCTGTTGCCGATCCCGACCACAAGCACCCGCTTGCCGGTCAGGTCGAGCGGGGTGGTCGGATCGAGGTAGTGATGCGAGTGGATCGCCTCGCCGTCGAAGCTGCCGGGGAAGTCCGGGTAGCGGGGGTCCCAGTGATGGCCGTTGCCGACGATCAGGAAGTCGAAGCTCTCGCTGGAGCCATCCGAGAGGTCGATCCGCCAGCCGCCGCCGTCGAGGCGCTCGGCGTGGTCGACCGAGGTCTCGAAGCGGATTCGCTCCCGCAGCCGGAAGGCGTCAGCGTAGCGGCCGAGGTACTCGCGGATCTCGGAGTGGTGGGGATAGTCGGGGTACTCGTCGCCCATCGGCATGTCCCGAAAGGAGACGCCGTCGCGGGAGGTGTCGATGTGAAGCGACTGATAGGCCGAGGAGCGGCCGTTCGGGTTGCCGAAGTACCAGTTGCCGCCGATGTCGTCGCTCGACTCGAAGCAGCTGTACGGGAGGCCCCAGTCCGAGAGCGCCTTGCCGGCGGTGAGCCCGCTGATGCCCGCGCCGATCACGCACGAGGTCGGCTTCTCCGCCATCGCTGGAGCCTAGACGTCCTGGAAGAAGTTGAGTCCGAAGCGATCCAGGAACTGCTGAGCCTCGGCGTTGAGCCGGAAAAGCTCGCCGCTCCAGACGAGCACTCCCATCACGATCAGGATCGCCCCGCCGACGGCCATGATCACCGGGTAGTGGCGCTTGACCGCATCGAATGCGGTCGTCATGCGGCTGAAGGCGATCGCGGTGAGCAGGAAGGGGAGCGCGAGGCCCGCCGAGTAGACGGCGAGCAGGAAGCCTCCCCGCGCGACCGAGTCGGAGGTCGCCGCGAGCCCGAGGATCCCGGACAGGGCCGGGCCGATGCAGGGCGTCCACGCGAGGGCGAAGGCCGCTCCGGCGACCACCGGACCGCCGCGCCCGGCCCGCTCGAGCAGGGCCTCGACGTGCCACTCGCGGTTGAGGCGGGTGACGAAGAGCGAGGCGACGAAGAGGACGCCCATCGCGATGATCACCGCGGCGGCGATCTTGTTGAGGAGCTCGCGGTGGTCCTGCAGGGTGCTGCCGATTCCGGTCGCGGTCAGCCCGAGCAGGATGAAAACAGCCGAGAAGCTGGCGACGAAGACCAGGCTCGGCGGGATCACGCGCCGCCAGTCGGCGCGCTCGAGGTCGCTCGCGGCGACCCCGGTGACCGCCGAGAGATAGCCCGGAACCAGCGGCAGGACGCAGGGGGAGAGGAACGAGACCAACCCCGCCGCGAAGGCGAGGGGGACGCCGACGCCTGTCGCATCCGATTCCACAGCCGAAGTCTTGCGGACCGGCCTCCTGGGACCGTGGTTTTCACGGATAGACACTGCGGAGAGCAACGGATGCGGCGCCCCGGGGCCGCCAATATCGTGGCCCCCGAGCCATGGTCGCGTGCCTATAGCGCGACCTCTGGCTCCTCGCGCGGCGGCCTTCATCCCCCTGGGGCCGCTGCGCTAGTTCTGGGGTCTTTTTCTCGGCGCCCGGGCCTTTACCGTTCCGCGCGTGAAGCCTGCCGCCGCCCTCGTCGCCCTCGCACTGGCGCTGCCGCTTGCATCCTGTGGGGACGGGGAGGAGACGGTGAGCGAGGACTCGCTGCGGGACTGCCTGCTGGAAGGCGGGCTCAGCTTCAGCGGCCCCGCCCAGCTCGCCGGCCCCAGCCTCGGGAACGTCTCGCCCGACTTCGTCGCCGCCCTGCCGGAGGGGAGCGGCGTCAGCCTGGTGGTCGAGGGAACCGCGGAGAAGGCACGGCGACAGGCGGCCGACGTCCGCGGCGCGCTACAGGGCTTCGGGGTCGCCGGCGCCGGCGATCGCGTGATCACGGGCAGAAACGCGATCGCGGTCTTCGAGCGCCCGCCCACCGCCCAGGACCGTGAGACGGTCGGCGCCTGCCTGAGGGGCTGACTCTGCCGGGTCAGGGAGGAGGCCCGGGGTCCTGCCCGAGCTTCTCCCGCAGCCCGCGGGCGGCCTTCGGCGCCAGGTCCCGGGCGTTGTTGTTGAACATCACGTGGACCTGCTCGGCCTCGGTGGCCAGCTTCCTCGCTCGCCCCGCGAGCTCGTCGAGCTCCTCGGCCGAGTAGTCGTAGTCGAAGCGCTCGGCGACCGTGCGACCGTGCAGATAGCCCTCGGTGTTGCGCCCGTGACAGCGCAGGTAGGCGATTTCGTCGCTGGTCACGGCGTCGACCGGCGGGAAGATCGGCACATGATCGCCGGGCGGCGAGTCGACGCAGGCGAACACGGCCTCGTGCGCCGAGAGGAACTCGAGCACACCCTCGAGCCGGCGCTCCGACGCCCAGCTCCTCCGCCGGAACTCGACCGCGACGGGGTGGGGGCGTAACCCCTCGAGCACCGGAGTCAGCTCGTCGAGCTCGTTCTTGCGGGGATCGAACCCCGGCGTCAGCTGGAGCAGGTAGCAGCTGAGCTTCCCCGAGCTGGCGAGCGGCTCCATCGCCTCGCCGGTGCGCCGCAGCATCTCGTCGATCAGCGCCCGGTCGGGCAGGATCCGCCCGCGCTCGTTGGTCTCGACCTCGTCGCGCAGGACCTTGGGCAGGTCCTTGGGCTGCGAGGCGTGGTGGGAGAGCAGCCGGTGGAGCTTGACGTCGAAGCTGAATCCCTCGGGAGTCGCCTGGTCCCAGCGCTCCACGGTCGAGGGCGCGGGGATCGCGTAGAAGGTGGAGTTGACCTCGACCGCGTCGAAGCGCTCCGCGTAGAAGGCCAGGCGCTCCCTCGCCGCCAGGCCCTTCGGGTACCAATGCTCGACGAACCCCGGGTCGGCCCAGCTCGAGGTCCCGACGACGATCGCCACCCGCCGAGCGCTCAGTCCTGCTGCGCCGGGTCGTCGTCTTCGACCACGATCTTCCTGTGCATCGCCCTGCAGGCTATGTGGTGACGCTGGTGGCGGAGGATCCCCCGACGGTGGGCTGAGCCGGACGCGCGAGGCGGGCTACTGTCTGGGCCGAGATGTCGGTGCTCGACGAAGTCCCCGTCGCTCCGGTCTCGCCCGAGCGGTTCCGCTCGATCCTCGGGGACGAGTTCGAGGAACTCCAGCGGGCGATCGACACCGCCCAGAGCCTGTTCGAGGGGCGGGTGATCTGGCACGTCAACTCCACCGCCCGGGGCGGGGGGGTGGCCGAGATGCTGCACTCGCTGATCGCCTACGCGCGGGGCGCCGGGGTGGACGTGCGCTGGCTGACGATCGGCGGGAACCAGGAGTTCTTCCGGGTCACCAAGCGGATCCACAACCTGCTGCACGGCTCGCACGGGGACGGCGGGTCGCTCGGGCCGGCCGAGCGCGAGGTCTACGAGGCGGCCCTGCAGGAGAGCGCCCTCGCCCTCGCGGAGCTGATCAGGCCCGGCGACATCGTCTACCTGCACGATCCCCAGACCGCCGGCCTGATCCTGCCGATCCGCAACCGGGACATGAGAGGGGTGTGGCGCTGCCATGTCGGCATCGATCGGCCCAACGACCTCGCCAGGCGGGCCTGGGCCTTCCTGCTGCCCTACGTCACCGAGGCCGACGCCTATGTGTTCTCACGCCGCGAGTTCGTCTGGGAGGGGCTCGACGCCGACAGGCTGTGGATCGTGCCGCCCTCGATCGACGCCTTCTCGCCGAAGAACCAGGACCTCCCGCCGGAGGCCGTCCGCGCGATCCTAGAGACGATCGGGCTGGCGGTGAACGGCGGCGCCAGCCCGGTCTTCGAGCGGCAGGACGGCAGCGTGGAGCGGGTCAACCGGAAGGCGGAGGTCGATCAGCAGGGCCCGATTCCCTGGGAGGCACCGCTGATCGCCCAGGTCTCGCGCTGGGACCGCCTCAAGGACCCGGTCGGCCTGCTCCGCTGCTTCGCCGAGTACCCGACGCACCCGGACGCGCGTCTGCTGCTCGCCGGTCCCTCGGTGGCGGACGTCGCCGACGATCCGGAGGGGGCCGAGGTGCTCACCGAGGTGAGGGGCGTGCGCGAGCGTCTCGATCCGGAGCTGAGGGACCGCACCCATCTCGCGACCCTGCCGATGGACGACGTCGAGGAGAACGCCGCGATGGTCAACGCGATCCAGCGGCGCGCCGACGTGATCGTTCAGAAGAGCCTGGCGGAGGGTTTCGGCCTGACCGTGGCCGAGGCGATGTGGAAGGCGCGCCCCGTGGTGGCGGGCAGGGTGGGCGGAATCCAGGACCAGGTGGTGGACGGCGAGTCGGGAGTGCTGGTCGACGGTCCCGCCGATCTGCCGGCCGTGGCCGCGGCGATCGAGTCCCTGCTCAGCGATCCGGAGCGGGCGAAGCGAATCGGGAAGGCCGCCCGCGAGCGGATCCGCAAGCAGTACCTCGGCAGCCGCCACCTGGTCCAGTACGCGACCCTGATCGCCGAGCTGATCGGCGACGGACGGACGTCACCCACCCCGGTCGGGCGTACGGCAGCTGACGCCCGCTAGTCCGGGCGGTCCCTGAGCTCGAACCAGACGCGGGGACCGGCGGGATCGACGCCCCAGCGGTCGCTGAACGCGTCCACCAGGCGAAGCCCGAAGCCCCCCGAGCCCGGCTCCACCGTCCGGCCTACCTCGATCGCCCCCTCACCCTGATCGGTGACCTCGCCGCGCACGGTGCCGTCACGGCGCCGCATGCGGAGGTGGACCGGCGCGTCGGGCCCATGCTTGATCGCGTTGGTGACCAGCTCGGAGACGATCAACAGGGCGCCGCTGCGGCTGCGGTCGCTGAGCCCGTTCAGCAGGCGCGCTGACGCATGCCTGGCCTCCGCGACCGAATCGGGCCGCGGGGGGAGAGTCAGCTCCATGTCCTCACGCATTGCGAGCACGTTCGTATCTCTCATACCCCGCATCCACGATTTGACCCCACGCCCACGCTCATGCGTGGAATCGGTCACAGACCACCCCTGCGGATCCGCGCCGGAGGGAACGCACGAGAAGATCGGTTATGACAACTTGGGCGCGGTCAGCCGATCCGGTCCCCGACCGCCACCTCGGTGTCCGGACGCAGCAGGATCACGCCCTTCTCCTCGTCCAGGGCCCCCAGCACCAGCACCTCCGAGGAGAACGGCCCGATCCGCCGCGCCGGGAAGTTGACCACCCCCACCACCAGGCGCCCCTCGAGCTCCTCCGGCGTGTAGTTGGTGATCTGCGCCGAGGAGCGCTTCACCCCGATCTCGTCCCCGAAGTCGATCTCCAGCTTCCAGGCCGGCTTTCTGGCCTCCGGGAAGGCCTCGACCGCGGTGATCCGCCCGACCCGCATGTCGACCGCCTCGAAGTGGTCGAAGTCGATCTGGCCCGGATCCTCGGCGTTGGCGCTCACAGCGGAAATCCAAGCATGCACGGCCGGTGGGGACATAACCACGTAGACCGCCAGGGGCCCTAAGATGGTCTTGCGAGGGATCGCAACCGCTACCAAGGAAGGTACGAAGTTGGGCCTGCTGGACCGGATTGGGGATGCGCCCGTGATCACCGATGGCGTCGATGGCGACGCCGAGGTCCTGGAGAAGGAGCTCACCCGGCTCGGCGCCCATCAGACCGACAAGCTCAACCGGCCCTGGAAGCTGCGGCTGTCGGTCGACACCGCTGGCGAGAAGCCCTACGAGGTCGAGCACGTCTGCACGATCCCCTGGGACAAGCTGCCGCGCACGGGACAGACCGTGCCGGTCACGATCTCGAAGTCGCACCCCGAGCGCCTGCGGATCGAGTGGGATCGGATCCCGAGCCTCACCGAGGCCGCAAAGCAGGCCGAGGAGCTGGTCAAGGCCGGGGATCTCGACGGCGCCGCCGCCGCGATGGGCCTGAGACGCTCCGGCGGTGAGGGATCGCGCAGGTTCGCACCCGCCGAGCCGCAGGAGACCGCCGAGCGGATCGCCCTGGTCGCGAAGCTCCAGCGGCTCCGCGAGGACGGCGCGCTCAGCGATCAGGAGTTCGAGGCCGAGAAGCGCCGGCTTCTCTCCGAGTAGCACTAGCGCCGGGCTCCCTACCCACTTACGATTACGGCATCGCGAGGGACCGGGAACTCGTAAAGCCGCCCCCCACCCTGGCCGGGCTGCAGCAGATCTCCGGACCCGCGCTGATCGCCATGCTCGCCGCCGGTGGGCTGGCGATCGGCGATGGCCTGGCCGGATCGCCCGTGCAGGTGATCGGCCTGCTCGCGATCCCGCCGGTGATCGCCGCGATGAGCGCGTCGGCGCCCGAGACCGGCGTGGTCGGTGCCTTCTGCCTGGTGCTGGCGGTGCTCTCGGGGACCTGGAACGAGAACCTCGGCTCGGCGCAGTTCATGGTCACCCTCGCGACGGTCGTCGCCGGCGCCCTCGTCGGGCTCTGGGTGGCGAGCCTGCGCGCCTACCTGAATCGCGAGCGGGCGGCCTTCGAGCTGCTCGCGGAGGCCGGGGCGCTGATGGAGGACGCGCTCGACCAGGAACAGCGGGCCGAGCACCTCGTCGGCCTCGCGGTGCCCGCCCTGGGCGACGTGGCGATGGTCGACATGCTGACCCCGGACGGGCGGATCGAGCGGCTCGCTGCCCGGGGAGGCGGATCCGGAATCGCCGAGGAGTTCGTCGCGCTTCGCGAGCGCACCGCGATCGACCCGCGCGGGTCCCATCCGGTCGCCGAGGTCATCCGCAGCGGGCGGGCACAGGAACTCGGGCGGCGCTCGGACGAGCGGATCGACGCGATCACCGCCGAGCCGGAGGAGGGCGACCTGCTGCGCCGCCACCCCGTGAACGCCTGCCTGGTCTTGCCCCTGGGCGCCCGTGGCTCGGTGCTCGGCGCGCTCACCCTCTGGATCATGCGGCCGGCGAACGCGTTCGACGAGACCGCGAAGCGCACCGCCAAGCGGCTCGCCGACCGTGCCGCACTCGCGCTCGACAACGCCCGCCTGCACGAGCAGCAGGCCCACATCGCCACGGTGCTGCAGCACAGCCTCCTGCCCCGGTCCATGCCGGAGATCCGCGGCTTCGAGACCGCTTCGCGCTTCCTCGCCGCCGGCGAGGCCTACGAGGTCGGCGGCGACTTCTACGACGTCTTCCGCACCGGCTCGGCCACCTGGCACGCGGTGATCGGCGACGTCTGCGGCAAGGGCCCCGAGGCGGCCGCGCTCACCGCCCTCGCCCGCTACACGATCCGCACCGCCTCCTCCCCGGAGAGCGCACCCAGCGAGGTGCTTCGCACCCTGCACGACTCGATCAGCGCCGAGCGCTCTGACCTTCGCTTCTGCACCGCCGCGCTGGCCCGGATCCAGGCGCCCCCCAGGGGCCGGGGCAACGCGCGGCTGACGATCTCCCTGGGCGGCCATCCGCTCCCGCTCGTGCTGCGCAGGGACGGCCGGGTCGACCGGATCGGGCAGCCCGGCAGCCTGCTCGGCGCCCTCCCCTCCCCCGCCCTCGCCGATGTCGACGCGAGGCTCTCCGCGGGCGACTCCCTGGTGCTCTACACCGACGGCGTGACCGAGTCCCAGGACCGCAGCGCCGGAGACGGCCCCGGCTGGCTCGCCACCCAACTCGCCGAGACCGCCGGCGACGGCGCCGAGCAGATCGCCGAGCGTCTCGCCCGGGCCGCGATCAGGCGCCAGGGCGGCGAGCCCCGCGACGACATCGCGGTCCTCGTCCTGCATCGGCGTGGCGAGGGCTAGCCGGCCCGTCCGGCTCGGCTGCTCGGGCTGGGTCTATCCGCACTGGCGCGGCCACCTCTACGAGGAGGGGCTGCCGCAGAGGCGCTGGCTCGCCCGCTATGCGGAGAGCTTCGACACGGTCGAGGTCAACAGCACCTTCTACCGCTTCGCATCGCCGACGGCGGTGGAGACCTGGGTCGAGCAGACTCCCGGCGACTTCGTGTTCGCGGTCAAGGCGAGCCGCTACCTGACCCACATCAAGCGGCTCACCGGGCTGCGGGAGGGGATCAAGCGCTTCTACGAGCCGCTCGGCGCGCTGGTCGATTCCGGCAAGCTGGGGCCGGTCCTCTGGCAGCTCCCGGAGAACTTCCACCGCGACGACGAGCGGCTCGCCGGGGCGCTCTCCTCGCTGCCCGAGGGCAGGCACGCCTTCGAGTTCCGCCATCCGAGCTGGTTCTGCGCCCAGGTCTACGGGCTGCTGCGCGAGCACGGCGCGGCGCTGGTGATCGGCGACCATCCCGAGCGTCCCTTCCAGTCCCACGAGATCACCGCGAGCTGGACCTTCGTCCGCTTCCACCACGGCACTCGCGGTCGCAAGGGCAACTACTCGGATGCCGAGCTGGACAGCTGGGCGCGGCGCCTCCGCCGCTGGCGCCGCGAGGCCGAGGTCTACGCCTACTTCAACAACGACTGGAGTGGCTACGCGCTCAGGAACGCGTTGCGGATGAAGAAGGCGTTGGGACTGCCCTAGTGCTTTCGCCAGCCGCCGCCGAGCAGCCGGCCCAGCCGGCCGGTCCGCCGCGGGCTGAAGCTCGGGGCGGCCTTCTCCGGCGGTGGCAGCTCGCGCGTCTGCTCGGCCGTGATCGCCAGCAGCACGGCCCGCTCCGCCGTCCGGCTCACCTCGGGAGCGTCGACGAAGCGCAGCTCGCCGTCCTTCGTCTCGATCACGAAGCCGTCCAGGATGTGCTCGCGGTAGTTGTCCACCACCGCATCCACCCTGCCCACCTCGACCTCGTCCGAGGAGTAGACCGGCGTGCCGCGCTTGACCGCCGCGTAGTGGATCCCGTGCCCTTCGTCGATCGGCATGCCCGAAGCATAAGAGCCGGAAAGGGGCGACCCTCAGCTGCCACGGCGGCGGGGAACGGTGGCCGCCGTCCTCCTCGCCGACGGGTCGATCTCCTCGACCGCGATCGGCTCCGTTCGCCTGATCGAGGCCCGCTCGCGGCCGACCCGCGCCCGGGCGCCCTCGACCGCCGCCGTGGTCGCCCGCTCCGCCTCCTCGATCCGCTCCTCGAGCTCCCCGATTCGCGCTCGCCGGTCCCTGATCTCCTCCTCTGCGCCGCGTGCGGCGGCGCCGCCGAGCTCGAACTGCTCGCGGTCCCTCTCCTCCCTGAGGGTGCGCAGCTCGACCCGCAGGCGGACCACGCCACGGACCGCCTCCGACCAGGTGCCGGCGAACACCCCCGCAAGCCCCAGACGGGACCCGACCCCGTCGGCGATCCTGATCAGGCCTCGGGCGATCGGGCTCGTCGGCCAGCGGCGGGCCGAGTCGAGCGCGAAGGCGACCAGGACAACACCGACGCCGATCCCGACCAGGCCGATCGCCGCCCGCCCGACGGCCACCAGCACGCCTCCGAGCACGATGCCCGCGAACCCCACCCCGAGGGCGACCAGGGCGGGGACCAGACCGAAGATGCGCGGATCGGCCGATGCCAGCGCGAGCGGCGGCGAGCCGCCCCTCCCTCGCATGCGCCCGTCTGCGGAGTCGGGAGTCATCCCCTGCCCGATACCCGGCCCCGGGCCGGGGCAATCAGCCGGGCGGCAACCGCACGGAGGAGTCCCCGCTCAGTCGTCTCCGGCCTGCTCGCGGGCCTTCTCGAGCTCCTCGAGGACGGCGCCACGCTGGTTGGGGATCTGCGCCCGCTGCTCGAGGATCGGGATCGCCTCCTCCGGCTGGCCCGAGAGGCGCAGGGCCTGCCCCAGGTTGAACAGCGCATAGGCGTAGTTGAGATCGCTCGTGCCCTCCGGAAAGGCGGCCACCGCCTGCTGCAGGATCGGCACGGCCTCCTCGGGCCGGCCCTGCTGGATCAGCCCGAATCCCTCCTGGTTGAGGCGCGCGCCGGTGGCCGGATCGGGGTTGGCGGCCACCGCCCCGGTCTCGGTCTGGGTGTCGCCCGGCCCGGTTCGCGCGGGCTGATCGAGCGCCGGTTCCCGCAGCGGATCGTCGCGCGAGACCAGGATCAGGAACCCGGCGATCAGGGCGAGTGCCAGCAGCCCCGCGAGGGGCCGCGTCAGGCTCGGCCGTCGGGCCGCCGCCGGCCGGGTCAGGGTCGGTGCGGTCGGCGCGTCGCGCCGCTCACCCGGGCTCTCCGTCCGCTCGAGCGTCGCCAGGGCATCGGCCGCCGAGCGAGGGCGCGCCTCAGGGTCCTCCGCGGTGAGGCTCTCCACCAGGTTGCGTAGCGGGGCGGGCGCCCGCGGGCCGACGTGGTCGCCCAGCACCATGCCGCACGAGTAGAGGTCGGAGCGCGCCGTCGCCCGATTCCCCGCTCTGACTTCGGGCGCCATGTACTCCAGTGATCCGATCACCTGCCCGGTCTGGGTGATGCGCGTCGCGTCCTCGGGCTGGGCGATTCCGAAGTCGGTGAGTCGGGCGAGCCCCTCCCGGGTGATCAGCACGTTGGACGGCTTCACGTCGCGGTGGACGATCCCCGCCGCGTGGATGTGGTCGAGTGCATCCAGCAGCTCGCGGGCGAGCCGCTCCGCATCGACCCGCCTGCCCTTCCCGCTCTGCTCCTCGAGCGTCTTCCCCTCGACGTAGTGCATGACGAGGAAGGGCCGCTCCTCGTCCCGGTTGGAGAAGTCGTAGATCGGCACCAGGTTCGGATGGGAGAGCCCGGCGGCGACCTGGGCCTCCCGCCGGAACCGCTTCAGGAAGTCCTCGTCGCCCGCCAGGACGTCGGAGGGGACCTTCACCGCTACGCGGCGACCCAGCTCCTCGTCCTCCGCCAGCCAGACGGTCGCCATGCCCCCGCTCCCCAGCCGGCGAATCAACCGGTAGCGGCTGTCCAGCAGGGTGGCCGGGCCGGGACCGCTGATGCGTTCATCTGCCGTCATCCGCGTGCAGACGATAGATCGCCGTCGCAGACCTGATCGCCGGATGGAGCGGCTCCGCGGAGTCACCAGCCGCGGAAGCGGCTCGGCCGCCGCTGGCGCTCGCGCCCTACGGGCAGCTGTAGGCCGGAAGCGTTCCCGGCAGCGGCGGGATGACGAGCGCCAGGCCGGGCGGGATGATGCCGCCGAGCGCGAGATTGGCGACGGCGTCGTGCACGCCGTTCAGGGTGGTGACCACGCTGGACATCTCCGTGCAGAGCGACTCGACGGCGGCCACGGCGTCCACCGCGCTGGAGAGCTCGGTCGCGGTGATCCCGTTCAGCTTCGCGACCTCGGTGATCGCCCCCGCCAGCTCCGCCGCGCTGATCCCGTCGAGCTTGGATGCGTTCGTGATCGCGCCGACCAGGTCCGCGTTGCTGGTCCCCGCGAGAACCGCCTCCAGCTGGGCGACCCGCGCTTCGAGGGTCGGGTCAATCGGTCCCTGCGGTCCAGGCAGCCCCTGCTGGCCAGATGCCCCGGGCGATCCGGCCTGTCCCGGTTGGCCCTGAGCGCTCCATGAAAGCCGCCTCTCGCCGCGCTTGCACCGCTTGCGGGGCGAAACCACCCGCACGGCCCCCTTCGGCCTTCCCTTCCGCTTTCCCTTCCGCTTGCCCTTCTTCTTTCCCTTCGACTTGCCCTTCGCGTAGCAGACGCTGATCTGACCGTCCGGGCCGACCACCGCAGCGGCCGGCCTCTCGCCGCTCACGACCAGCCCCAGGAGCGCGGCCGTGAGTGCAGCAATCCGGAAATGTCGGATCCCCTCAGCCAACATCGGACGCGCCACTATGCCGTCGTCGATGGGCCGGTTCAACCTCACTATTCGGAAACCGGACGGACGTCGGATCCGCACACGTGCTCCGCTCCCTGGCGCCGCAAGGGCGATTGACGGGTCCCGGTCGGCCCTCCGGCTCGGGATGGATCGAAGAACGAAACCGAGGCCGTTCAGGCGGCTCCGCGGAGCCGCCCCCCGCGACTCATCGCCCGCCGAGACGCTCCCGCACGGCCGGCTCCTCGCAGAACTCGGCGATCGCCCGGGCGAGCTTGCCGCCCTGCCAGGCGAGCGGCGCCTCTCCGGTCTCCTCGCCGATCAGCCTCGCCTCCGGCAGCCGCTCGGCCCAGGCCTCCGCCACCGCATGGGGATGGCCGGGATCCGCGTCGTCCCGGCTGGCGACCACCAGCGCGGGCAGCCGCAGCGACTCGAGTTCGACCAACCCCTCGAAGGGAGGCGAGCGGGGTACCTCGCGCATCGCCCGGGCGACCGCCTCCGGGTGGCGGTGGCGCTCCATCCGCTCGCGGGTGAAGCGAAGGATGGTCCGCTTCCAGTCCGGATCGACCTGGAGCTCGCGCTCGTAGACCTCCATGAACCCGTCGACGCCGCCCGCATCGAGGCCATCGGCGAGCCGATCCCAGCCGTCCAGGGCCTCCTGAGGCGGGGGGCCGCCGATCGTCGCCGGCCCGATCGGGACGATCGCCGCCAGCTCGGCGGCGTGATCGAGCGCATAGGTGGCCAGGGTGTGGGCCCCCATCGAGTGCCCGGCCAGCACCGGCAGCCGCCCGGCGCAGCGCTCCTCCAGGATCCGGCCTAGATCCGCCGCCAGCCCCTCCGAGGTGAAGCCGGCCCCCTCGGGCGCCGGCGAGGAGTCGCCGTGCCCACGGGCGTCGTAGGAGATCTGCTCGTAGCCGCGCCGGGGAAGGGCGTTCGAGCCGTGCACGAGGTAGCGGCGGGTGGCGGTGATCCCGTGCAGGAGCACGACCGGGGGGCCCTCCCCCACCGCCTCCCCGGCGAGGTCGACCCCGGCCGACTCGACGGTGAACCCGCTCGGCTCGAGGGGTGCGGCCGCCAAGCCGGCTAGCCGACCTCCTCGACCGCCCGCTCCAGATCGCCGACGTCCTGATAGCGAAGCCCGAACAGGGCGACGTGGCGGTAGCGGACGTTCCCCTCTCCGTCCACCAGGAAGACGGCCCGCCGGATGAAGCCGCCGGGGCCGACCACCCCGTACGCCCTGGCGACCTGCTTGCCGGGGTCGGAGAGCAGCGGCACCGTGAGGTCGTTCTCGGCGGCGAAGCGCTCGTGCGACTCGACCGACTGCGGGGAGATCCCGAGCATGCTCACCCCCAGGGCCTCGATCCGGTCGCCGTCGTCCCGGTAGGAGCAGAACTGCTTGGTGCAGACCGGGGTGAAGTCACCGGGGTAGAACGCCAGGATCAGTCCCTCGCCCCGATAGTCGGAGAGGCGGTAGCCGCGGGACCCGGTCCCCTGCAGCTCGAACTCCGGCGCACTGTCCCCTACCCGGATCCTGGCCATCAGCCGCCCTCCACTGTGACGGTTTCGATCACGACAGGCGCGCTGGGCTTCCCGTCCGGCCCTCCCAGCTCCTCGATGCGTTCCACGACGTCGAAGCCGCTGCTCACCCTGCCGAGGAGCGCGTAGTCGGGGCTGAGCCCCGCGTCCGCCGCGGTCACCACGAAGAATTGACTCCCGGAGCGGCCCGGGGGCTCGGCGGCCGTCTTCGCCATCGCCACCGTCCCGCGGGTGTAGGAGAGGTTCTGGGGCGGCAGCTCGTCGACGAAGTAGCCGGGGCCACCCGTCCCGTCGCCGCTCGGATCGCCGCCCTGGACGACGAAGCCGGGCTCGATCCGGTGGATCGGGGTGCCGTCGTAGACGCCCTCCCTCGCCAGATGGGCGAACGAGGAGCTGCTCACGGGGGCGCGGGCCGTATCGAGCTCGATCTCGAAGTCGCCGCAGCTGGTCGCGACGACGGCTGTGGCGGGCCCCTGGAGGCGCTTCTTCGGTGCCGCCAGCTCGACCCGCTTCGGCTCCGGTGTCTGCACCTCCTCGCAGCCGGCCGGGAGCTGCGCGCCCTCGTCGTCCCCGCCGTCGCCGCCGCAAGCGGCGATCAGCATGGCCGCCGCGACCCCGGCGGCGGTCACTGTCACCCGCCGTCGCAAGAGGACTCAAGGCTATCGGGGGCTGCGATGATCGCGCCGTGGCCGACCCGGATGCTCTGGGGGCGCCCTCGCCCCCGCCCCGCAGCGTTCGTCTTCGGGGCAGGGCGCTGAACACGCTGGTCGCGCGGGCGCCCTCCGCCTGGCGGCTCGTACGCCCCAGCGCGCGACGCTTCTGGGACCGCGAGGCGGCCGACTGGGGCGAGCGGGTCGATCGCTCCTCCGCCGGCTATCTGGCCCCCCTCGCCGGGGCGCTCCTGCACGTCCGCCCCGACCCGGAGCGCGCGCTCGACATCGGCACCGGCCTCGGAGACGGGGCGCTGCTGATCGCGCGGGAGTTCCCCCAGGCGCGGGTGCGCGGGATCGACCTCTCCGCGGAGATGATCCGCCGCGCCCAGGCCAGGATCGGGCTCGATCCTGAGGGCCGGGTGGCCTTCCGGGTCGCCGACGCCGCCGAGCTGCCCTACGAGGACGCCTCATTCGACCTAGTCACGCAGCTCAACATGCCTCCCTTCTTCGCCGAGATCGCCAGGGTGCTGCGGCCCGGCGGCCACGCCGTGATCGCCGCCAGCTGGGGGCCGATGACGCCCTTCTACACACCCGAGGCGGTGCTCCGGCGGGGCTTCGGGCGGGAGGGCCTCGAGCACCACACCGACGGCGAGACCGGGCGAGGCACCTACTTCGTGGCCCGGCGGCCCGGCGGCCCGGCTGACTAGATTCAGCGGGTGAGCTCGCAGCGCTCCCACCTGCTGCTGGTCAATCCGGCCTCCGGCGGCGGGCGGGCGGCCTCGCTCCTCCCCGAGGTCGAGCGCGAGCTGGGTGAGCGCGGGATCCGCTTCCGGACGGTGGAGACTCGGAGCCTCGAGCACGGCGTCGGCGAGGCGCGCACGGCCGCCGAGGGGGGCGAGATCCCGGTGGTGATGAGCGGAGACGGCCTGATCGGCCAGGTTGGGGGCGCCCTCGCCGGGGGCGACACCCCGATGGGGATCGTGCCGGGGGGCCGCGGCAACGATCTCGCCAGGGTGCTCGAGATCCCGGCCGAGCCCGCCGGAGCGGCCGAGGTCCTCGCCGCCGGTCACGAGCGCGAGATCGACGTCGGCGAGGTGAACGAGAGGCGCTTCCTCTGCATCGCCTCCTGCGGCTTCGACTCGGTGGCGAACCGAATCGCGAACCGGGCCCGGTTGGTGAGGGGCAATCTGGTCTATGCCTACGCCGCGCTGCGGGCGCTCGCCACCTGGCGGCCGGCCCGATTCGACGTGACCCTGGACGGAGGGCCACCGCGCCGCTTCGAGGGCTACTCGGTGGCGGTCGCCAACAGCCGTGCCTACGGTGGCGGCATGATCATCGCCCCGGCTGCCGAGCTCGACGACGGCCTCTACGACGTGGTCATCTCGGGCACCGTGGGCAAACTCCGCTTCCTGGCTAACCTGCCGAAGGTGTTCAAGGGCACCCACGTCGCCGAGCCGGAGGTCACGGTCCTGCGCGCCTCGCGGGTCGAGGTGAGCGCCGACCGCGACTTCGCCGTCTATGCCGACGGAGAGCACCTCGCGGACCTGCCGGCCGGGCTTCGGGTCCTGCCGCGAGCCCTGCGCGTGATCGCGCCCCCCGCCGGCGCCTCGCGGTGAGCGGCCAACCGGGGCCCGATCGCGCGGCCGAGCCGCGGCGAACCGGGCTGTTCGGCCTGAAGCTGAGCCTGGCGCGGGCGGCGGGGCGGCTCAGCCGCTCCAGCGGGCGCGGCGGCGGCACAACTCTGCCCGGGAGGCTGCTGGTCCGGATGGCCCCGGATGCGATCGCCCGCCTCGCCTCCAGGCTCGAGGGCGGCTCGATCGTGGTCAGCTCGACCAACGGCAAGACGACCACGGCGGGGATGATCGCGAGCATCCTGCGCACCGTCGGGCGGGGGCCGGTCCACAACCGCGCCGGCTCGAACATGCACTGGGGGGTGGCGACCGCCCTGCTCGAGCAGCGCGGCAGCGAGGGGCTGTTCGAGCTCGACGAGGCTTGGCTGCCCCGGGTGGCGCCACGGTTGCGGCCCCGCCTGTTGGTGCTCGGAAACCTGTTCCGCGACCAGCTCGACCGCTACGGCGAGCTGGAGCGCCTCGCCGACGAGTGGGCCGAGCTGGTGAGCCAGCTCTCCACCCGAGCCGCCCCCGGAGGCGAAGCCGAGGAGGCGGCGTCTGACGGTGTCGAGTTCGCGCTCTGTGCGGACGATCCCCTGATCGCGGACCTCGGGCGCGACCGCGAGCTGCGCCGGCGCCCTGGCGTCACCTACTTCGGGATCGAGGACGAAAGCCAGGCCCTCCCCCAGCTCCAGCACGCCCACGACGCCAAGCACTGCCGCCGCTGCGGCGCCCCCTACGCCTACGAGCGCGTCTTCGTCGGCCACCTCGGCCACTACTCCTGCCCGAACTGCGACGCCGACCGGCCCGTGCCGGACGTGGCCGCGACCGCGATCGAGCTGCGCGGGATCGCCGGTTCGAGGCTCGAGGTCCGCACGCCCGAGGGCACACTAGAGCTGGAGCTCCCCCTCCCGGGCCTCTACAACGTCTACAACGCGCTCGCCGCGATCACCGCCGGACTGCGCTCGGGGATCCCCCTCGACCGCGTCCGCGAGGGCCTCGAGTCCGTCCGGGCGGTGTTCGGCCGGGTGGAGACGATCGAGGTCGCCGGCAAGCCCGTCTCGATCCTGCTGATCAAGAACCCCGTCGGCGCCAACGAGGTGCTGCGCACGCTGAGCCTCGAGGCCACCGACGGCGGGCTCGACCTGTGGCTGGCGCTCAACGACCGGATCGCCGACGGGCGCGATGTCTCCTGGATCTGGGATGCGGACTTCGAGCTGCTCTCCGGGACCGTGCGCAAGGCGGTCTGCGCCGGCACCCGGGCGCCGGAGATGGCGCTCCGCCTCAAGTATGCGGGCTGGCCGGAGGAGGCGATCGAGGTCCGCGACGGGATTGCCGCCTCGCTCGACGAGGCGGTCTCGGCGGCCCCGGAGCGGCTCTTCGCACTGCCCACCTACACGGCGCTGCTCGAGCTGCGCAAGCTGCTCGCCCACCGCGGGCTCGCCCGGGAGTACTGGGAATGACCGCCCCCCGCGAGGCGGCGGCGCCCCCGGCCCCGCAGGTGGCGATCTGGCAGGACGTCGAGTTCGGCGGCTACGCCGCGGACCTGCCGCTCTGGCTCGAGCTCGGGCGGGCGGCCGACGGACCGGTGCTGGAATTGGGCGCCGGGGCCGGCCGCGTCGCCCTGCATCTGGCTGAGCGGAAGCTCGCGGTGATCGCGCTGGAGCGGGATCCGACC